>DASUFG010000231.1:0-4438 GCA_036274715.1 Agriterribacter sp. | reverse complement strand
TCTAAAGCAAAAATCAGAGCAAAAACTACTAACATGTTGTGAAAAACCATATTATATATCCACGCAGTAAAAGGAGCCGTCCGCCCCTGTGAGTAGCTACTTCTCCCCGTCTCCCAACATCTTTAATTTTTCGAGTATGCGCATACCGGCATCTTTCTCCTCGTCCGCTAATACAGGTATCCCTTTATTTTCAAACATATCCCGGCTCCACAATAAGGTAGTTCCCATGTTAGGCCAGGATGCTATTTGGTTATTTATCCATTCCTCCGCCTGGGCTTTGCCTTCCTTTTTTTCAATAACCCATGCCGATACCACGGTGTTGGAAGGAATAAAATTGCTTACCGTATTATCAATGCGCGGGGTAAATTGTAAAATGTGTTCAAGAAGCTCCGCCTCCCCCTTTCCATTTGATTTCTTGATGCATAAATACTCCATCCAGTCCTCCAGGCGGCTGTCAACCTGGTCGTCATAAGGTTTACCTACTCCAAGGTTTTCGGGCCATAGCCTCGATTGGCTGATAAATGTTTGGGCCTTCTTATAATTATTCTTTTCCATTTCCTGCAATGCCATCATCAGTTTTGCTTCCCGGTACAATGCACGGCCATCTGTTGCACCTTCAAAAGGAATAATATTCACCCTTGCTAATACGGCATCCGCCTCTTTGTATTTTTTGTTAAACAGCAATGTTTTGGCATATAGCATTCCCATGATGTATTGTTCCTGATGCGCCTTGTAATAAGGGGCTATTAAGGCTAAAGCTTTATCGTATTGCCCCTGTTCGTTATAATATTCCGTTAGCATTTTATAAAAGCGCCACTGGGTTTTGTCCAGTACTAAAGCCCGCTGCAGGTCATTGAAGCATTGGGTAGAATCAGTATTCTTAAATACCAGGGCGCGGGTGGCATAAAATGGCGCATAAGGCGGTTCATTGCCACAAGACAATAAAAGCCGTTTGCATTCTTCCAAACGGTTCCGGTCTTTATAGATCAAAGCCAGTTGATATTTGAGCAGCCAATCGTTTTGCTGTTTCAGCAATTGCTCCAGCACCATTGCTGTTTCGGAACGGAACAGGAAAGCAAGGCTGGGATTAATGGCGTTCGCATCTACCTGGGTATGTCGCAAAAAAGCCATCCAACATGCGGCTTCAACACTCGCCGGACTTAAGGAAAAAACCTCCTGCGCTTCATTATCACAGCCTGCATTGTAATACCATATGGCCAACTCAGCAAAAGTTTCCTGCGGCAACTCATTTCTTACCTGTGCAATAAACCTGGTTTTATTTTCATTGGTTCGATGCCAGAGGTATTGTTCAAACTGTGCGAAATGATTGAGCGGATCAAAAGATAAAATGGATTGTAAAATTTTTTCTGCTGCGGATGCATCACCTTTATAACGTAAAGTTGCAGCCTCAAGCATGAGCGCGTCGATATTAAAACGGTTATAGTCGGTTGCCTTTTTGGCATAGAAAATGGCCTTATCAAAATTTCTTTCTTTAACATATAGCCTGCTTAGCCCCGTATAAGCAGCGCTACGGTATTCAGGAGTAAGAGCGGCAAGACTAAAACCGTCTTTTGCATCAATCGTTTTGCCTAACTGAATATTAATAACACCATAATAGTAATTGGCGTCACCTGCGTGAGTATCGATGCGCAAAGCCCGCACAGCCATTTCAAGGGCTTCTGTATACCGCATATTGCGGTACATCAATTCGGTCATTTTTACCAATGCGGGAAGATAATTCGGGTCTTTGGTCAATGCGCCAGACAATTTCTCTTCAGCCACGGGATACATCTTCTGATCCATATATTCTTTCCCCTGCAAGTACAAACCATAAACCGAATTCCAGTCAAACCCCGACACTGTTTCCGCCGGGCGGCTCAATACACCGAATTTCGGATCAACATGGTATACCAGTTTATTATTTCCCAGGACGGCGGTTACACTTTCTGCATTTACACTTACCTGTAATGAATCAGCGAAAACCTGCAAAGGGGATAAATTCAACACTTTACTATACACTGTTTTTCCCCCTTCCTTCACCTCTAAAGTATCGCTGACAAACTGCGCGGCGGAAAAATATATCTTCAAAAAGTTGTTCTCATATTTTACATTCAACGCTCCATAGGGGTTGGCTTCGCCAATGCCTTGCGTACGCGAAACCGGGTACCAGTATTCTTTCCAGGTATCCGTGGCATAGGGTGCGAACCCGATATGCTTAAATGGTGTACGGCTGCTTTGCACTGCATTTTGATTGAACATGCGGCCGGATTGGATTTCCACATACTGTCCGTCGGTATCCGTCAATAATTTTTCCCAGATCATGCCCTGCTGCGACAATCCCCATATCCATATTTTTCTTCCCGCTTTGTCATCGTAAGTGCCGTAGCGAACCATGCCGGCATTGTCATCATGCCAATAGGCGCCAAAAAAATCGGCTGGTTTACCAAATACATGGTATGATTTGTAGCCGCCGAAATCATTTTGCTCATAAAAATTTATTTTTTTGCCGTTGGTTTTGTTCACCGGCCAATCGGCATACTCGCCGTTATGCCCGATATATTTTGTACCAGGAAAAATAAATTCAAGGTTACCTTTTGCTTTAACACCAAGATTCATCCAGTGGTAATAGGGTTGTTCAACCGGTGTGGAGTTATACCAAAAAGATTGTGTAGTAAAATAAGCCTTGTCTTTCGGAAGATTGATCTCTATCCGCCAGTTACTCCTCGTTAAAAGATCGAGCACTCCAATGATGCAACTTACACTTCCATCATCATTTTCCCTGGTGATGTAATCAACGGGAGTAGCATTAGTAGGTGTGTGACCAATAATACCATAGTTCGGCTCCAGTCCACCGCTGGTCCACGGGCCACGCATGGCAATGTCCCGGAATTTTACAGTATGATTGTAATATATGAATGGCCTGCCGGAGGTTTTATCTATTGCCGCCCATATTTTACCCCCAATCTCCGGGGTGATCAACACCTTAATGTAATCGTTCTCCAACTCCACAATTTTCCATTCTTTCTGAATTGATTTATCCGTAAATCCATCGTACCGGAAATAAGGATATACCGGCGAAAGCAATGGAATAGGATTGGGATCGGAGAACCCGTAAGTAGGAAAGGATTGCTGGTATTCTTTTACTGTTGCCGGCTGCTGTGCGAACGCCATTGATACCAGGCAAAAGAACAGCGTGTTGATCGTAATATGTTTCATTAATCCATGAATTTAAGATGCGGAGTTTTAAAATTACTTAAAACCGTTTCATTAAAATGCTGCAATCGTTTGTGTGATTTAGGGTTTACTTACTTTTGTTGCTAAAGCGAAACCGATCAGTACTACCAGTTCCATATTATCCAACCCCATTGAATACCTGAAAGGCGTGGGGCCTTTACGCGGCGATCTGCTCAAAAAAGAGCTGAATATTTTCACATTCCGCGACCTGCTCGAACATTTCCCTTACCGCCATATTGATAAAACCGAAATCCTGAAAATTAGTGACATTAGCCCGGCCACTGATTATATACAGTTGTCAGGAAAAATTGTCTCCTGCGAAATCATAGGTGAAAAAAGAGGGAAACGGCTCGTTGCGGAACTAAAGGATGCCACCGGGTCTTTAGAATTGACGTGGTTCCAGGGCATTAACTGGATCGAAAAAAACATACAACCAGGGCAATCCTATCTTGTATTTGGCAAAGTATCTTACTTCATGGGAAATCCGCAGATCACCCATCCTGAAATTGAAATACTTACACCGGAAATCAAAGAAGGCAAAGGATATCTTGAACCCGTATACCCTTCTACCGAAAAATTAAAAGTAAGGGGTTTGAACGGCCGACAAATCGGGAAACTGGTGCATACCCTCACCGGGCTGTTACACGAAAAAGACATTCCCGAAAACATGCCGGACAATATGGTGAACCAACTTCAATTTTTGCCCAGATACGATGCCTATCTCAACATTCATTTCCCGGTTAACAATGAAGTGTATGAAAGAGCACTGGACCGACTGAAATTTGAAGAATTTTTCATGGCGCAGGTGGGGCTGGGGCTTCTCCGCTCAAACCGGCACCGCTTTTCAAAAGGTATTGTATTTGGACAGGTAGGAGATTTGTTCAATACCTTTTATAAAACTTATCTCCCCTTTGCGTTGACAGGCGCACAAAAGAGAGTTCTAAAAGAAATCAGGCTGGATACAGCCCGCGGCTTCCAGATGAACCGTTTGCTGCAGGGCGATGTAGGCAGTGGCAAAACCATTGTAGCACTGCTGTGTATGCTGCTGGCGGCCGACAATGGTTATCAAAGCTGCATGATGGCGCCAACGGAAATACTGGCCCAACAACATCACGACAGTGTAAGTGCACTGTTAAAAGACATGCCTGTTGAAATCGGTTTACTTACGGGGTCAACAAAGAAGGCTAAACGAAGGGAGCTTTTA
>DASUFG010000230.1:0-6977 GCA_036274715.1 Agriterribacter sp. | reverse complement strand
GGCAAACCGGACAATAAGTATAAACACATAAATGGAAAAAACCGATAACAAAACAGGATGCAGAAAGTGTGAAAAAGTATGCATAAAATATAATGTTATTTACCTACAAGCGTATTTACGCACTTGCTACCACCTACATATAAAACTAAACGGTTCCGCGCAATGTACTAGCTGGTCATCTGATCAATAGCGTATATTGACTATTTTTCAAGAAACCGCCCCAAATCATCCATCATTGCTCCCGACCCAATAAACAATGGTGTTCGTTGATGAATATGTTGGGGTTGCATTTCCAATATACGCTCCTTGCCATTAGTAGCCTTACCCCCGGCCACTTCAGTAATAAATGCCATTGGATTACATTCGTAACAAAGCCGGAGTTTTCCATCGGGCTTTCCGGTAACAGTGGGGTAAAAGAATATGCCGCCTTTTAATAAATTACGGTGTATGTCTGCCACCATGCATCCATAATACCGGTTTGAATAGGGTCCCTCTTTATTCGCTGTAGGAGAAATGCAAAAATCTACATAGTCGCGCAAATTACTTTCCACCTGGTGATAATAGCGGTTGTCGAAGGAATAAAACTGGCCGCGTTGAGGCATTTTAATATTGGGGTGACTGAGATAAAATTCACCAATGGCATTGTCGAGGGTAAAGCCATTTACACCCCGGCGTGTAGCATACACGAGTATGGTTGAAGAACCATAAATGATGTAGCCGGCTGCAACCTGCTTTACACCGGTTTGAAGAAAATCATTCAGCTCAGCGGGTTTACCCAATGTAGAAACCCGGCGGTAAATACTGAATATGCTCCCAATAGAAATATTAATATCAATGTTTCCTGAGCCGTCTACCGGATCCATCAGCAACACATATTTCGACTGGTTGCTCTTTATATCATCAAACACAACAATATCTTCATTCTCCTCAGATGCTATGCCTGCACAATTGATGCCTGAACGCAATACATCAATAAAAACATTATTGGCATAAATATCCAGTTTCTGCACTTCTTCGCCCTGTACATTAATGCTGCCCTCCGCACCCAAAATATCTGCCAACGCAGCCTTATTTACTTCCAGGTTTACCAACTTGGCGGCTAAACCAATGCCTCTTAGTAAACCAGACAATTCACCCGTTGCCTGTGGAAACAAACGCAGTTGCTGAATAGTGAACTCATCTAATGTCATCAGGTTATGGTGGCGTGCCATATAAAAAGTTTTAAAGTAGAGGCAATGTTAATCAATTTATGATAGAGGTGGTAACGACCTTATGAATCCCTAAAACAGGTCGCACCGCGTTTTTATTTTCGATATTGAGGATTGGGAAGCGGCATATTGGCATTTACCTCCTTGCGCCACCGCTTCAGTAGCTCACTCAATTCTTTTGTTTTCTGAGGCATAACCTCACTCAAATCGTGCGCCTCTGAAATATCTTCCCTGAGATTATACAGTTCTACCATGCCGGTTTCATAACTTTCAACCAGTTTAAAATCGCCCAGTCTTACCGCGCCGGCAGGCCGACCGAGTTGATTGCTGAAATGAGGGTAGTGCCAAAAAATAGCGCCTCTTTCTAAATTAGCTGTAGGGTTCATCAAAGAACTCAGTATACTTTTACCATCCACTTTTTCGGGCAGTGAATGTATGCCTGCAATTTCGAGAAAGGTCGGCAGGTAATCCGTATTCATAAAATAATTATCATTCACTACACCTTCCTTTATTTTATCCGGCCAGCGGATAATTGCAGGAACTCGTATCCCACCTTCATACACATGTCCTTTCCATGCCCGTAATGGTTCAATATGGGTTGGCGTTGGTCCCAATTCATCCAATCCTACGCCACCATTGTCAGAAGTAAATACAATAATGGTATTATCATCCAACCCAAGTGATTTTATTTTATCGACGATCAGCCCTACGCCATCATCCACGCTTTCCAGCATTGCACCGTAGTAGGGATTATACTTTCCATTGAACTGGTTGTAACGCAAAAAATAATTCTTGAGTTTATCGCCCCTGGGAATAATAAAAACATGAGGTGCTGAATAAGCCAGGTACAGGAAGAATGGTTTGTTTTTATTTTGTTCTATGAACTCAAGACCGTAACCGGTAAGTTTATCTGTTAAATAGGATTGTCCATTGTCTTCAAATATGGTTTTGCCTTTACTGCTGATGGAATAGTTGTAATAATCCAGTCCGTTCTTTGCAATCACCCTGTCGTACTCAAAACCCCGTTGGTGAGGCTCCAGTCCATTGCCTGATCCCAAATGCCATTTGCCCACTATACCCGATGCATACCCTTTTTGTTTCAATAATTGTGGAAGTGTGATTTCTTCGGGCGAAAGGAAATGTCTATACACAGCAGGTAGCACAGGTGACAACGAATCGGTTCGCAGACCTACCAAAAAATTGGTGAGTTGCAAACGGGCAGGATACTTACCCGTAAGTAGCCCCGCCCTTGACGGAGAACATACAGGAGATGCTGCATAGGATTGTGTAAAACGCATGCCATGCAAAGCAAGCGAGTCAATATGAGGTGTTTTGTTATAGGGATTGCCGTAGCAACCAAGGTCTTTATACCCCAGGTCATCGGCGAAAATGAAGACAATATTGGGTGGCCCTTTATGCCCCTGGGCAAACAACATTGAGGGAACAGCCACTAATAAAAGTGGAAGACAAATGCAATTCAACAACCTCTTCATGAACGAACGTTTTGAAAGTATTTACAACAATACTTCATGGCTTTAACCCAAGATGGGTAATTGCCTCTACAACACCCCGATCCAATTATTAGCCGATTATCGATTGGCGCTTACCGCGCAAAAACTTCACCCCCTCAACAGCAATACTTTCCCGCGAAGGCTCCATTTCTCTCCAGATGGATGCCGCTTTTGCGATGATTTCGATCGCTGGTGTGAAAGATTCAATTACAACATTTCCATCATAGCCAATCTTTTTAAAGGCAGCAAATATTTTGTCCCAATTGATCTGGTCGGTTCCCGGCGTGCCCCTGTCGCTACCGCAGGCATGAAAGTGTCCAAGTTTACTGCCCGCTCTCTCAATGGCTTTAGCCGGATCTTTTTCTTCAATATTCATGTGAAACGAATCGAGATGTACAAACAGCGTCGCTTCATTTACATCATTCACCATTTTTAACGCCTGGTCGCAGGTATTGATAAAATCTGTTTCGTAACGGTTAAGTGGTTCAATAGCCAGTTTTACATTCTGTTGGCCGGCATGGGCAGCAAGTGTTTGCAAATGTTTTACAACCGTATCCCATTGTTGTTTATAGTCATCGGGCGCAACCAGTTCGGCCCTTCCTACCGCGGAGTATAGCGGGCCGATTAAAGTAGGATGTCCCAGTATGGGAGACAAATCAATAATTGCTTTCAGGTAATCCAAGGCATTTTGCTGTTCATCTGGGGTACCCCGTAGGTCACGTCCGCCACCCATTGCCGCGCAAATAGAACCGCAAATGAGTCCGTTATCGTCCAGCGCTTTTTTTACGACAACCGGATCAATATGGGATGCATCTTCCAATGCAATTTCAACGGAGTCGAATCCCCATTTTTTAAATTGAGGGAATAATGAAATACTTTCTGTTGTGAAAGGCGAAGTAAATAAAAAAGTATTAATTCCAAATTTCATGAAACAATATTTAAATAGTGAACATTAATTGCAAGTTGAAAACTATAGCTCCTCCTTATGCATCGTTATTTTCTCAGAAAAACAAATACACCCTTTTTGTTCGATAGTACAATATCAGGGAGCATATCGCCATTGATATCTTCCACCACAATATTCAGGCCCGAGCCGGAATCGTTGTCGATTTGATGTGGTATCCAGGAAGGCGTTGTGCCGGGCTGATATTCAAACCAAAATAATACAGCTGGGTCGTGCGCTCCCGGGTCGCCACCATTGTGCGCGAAATATCGTTTACCGGTAACCAGGTCGGGATTACCGTCTCCATTAATATCAGTCAATGCCAGGCTGTGACTTTGGGAAAAGCTTGTGTAGATTTCGTGTTCCGTCCAGGTTGCATTGCCTTCGGAATCTTTTCCCTGCTCATGCCACCATACTCCATATTTGTGCGCAGAGGAACTGATCACATCCGCGAGCCCATCGCCATTCAAATCCATTACATACATTTGAGCGCAATCTTCACTAAGCGCTGCCGGATGAAAAGTCCAGTTGGGCATTGCAGGATCGGAAGGCCCTTCCCACCAACCTTTGTTAATTAAAACATCTTTCTTGCCATCGCCGTTGATATCCGCATACCCAAGCCCGTGCGTGTACATATGGGTTCCCGGTATATCATCCCCGGAAGCTATTACGGTACGCTTCCAGGTGGTATCTCCTTTTTGTTGTGGCGACCGCAGCCATATGATCTGCTTTTTTTCAGGGTCATTACATAATAAATCTTTCCTGCCGTCGCCGTCTATATCCACAAAACGGGGCGACTCATTGCCAACAGCCGTATGAATAATGTGCATCGGCCAATCGCCTGGTTTATTTTTTGGGTTTTCATGCCATACGGCCGCTTTGCCCGGCCAATCCACGCGAACCTGGTCTACCCATCCATCCTGGTTTACATCCATACTAAAATTTAAAAAAGAATTACTATATCCCTTGCCCGCAACATACTTTTCGGCATTGGCAACAATAGAATGCCGCTTCCACAACGGGGCTTCAAACCAATAAGCGCCGGCTATAACATCAATTTTACCGTCATGGTTCACATCTCCAACGGCCGCGCCCTCGCTAACAAATTCATTGGTGATTACCTGCTTCTCAAATTGCACTTCTTTTGATGCTTTTTGCCTGCCCTGTGCACAACCCATAACAACAAAGAGCACGAGAGGTATAAAACACAAATGTTTCTTGTAATGGTTAGTTCGCATATTTTATATTTTACCTGGTTACAAATTTGAGACTGCTTATTTTACGTTCAGCAAATATTTTATAAGCGTATAAAAATCTTCTTCTTTTATGGTATTCCGAAACTGATCGGGCATTAAGGTATACTGCGAAGGCTTGTTTTCTTTAATGTCATTCGTAGCCACCGAAAACTCTTTACCGGTCGCGTCGGCAAATATCAAGACTTCGCCTTCTGCTCTCCGGTATAACCCGCTTAAAAGTTTTCCATTTTTCAATGTTATATTATACGTTCTGAATGCCTGTGATATGTTCCGGTTGGGATCCAATATTTTTTCCGTTAGTGCTTTTGCACCCCAGTTGCCGATTCCATCCAGTTGAGGGCCCACCAGCCCACCCTGCCCATTAACCTGGTGACACATACTGCAATTTTGGGTAAATATAGCCTTTCCTGCAACCGGTGTGGCTGTGGAAATGGCAACACCTGCTATTCTCGATTCAATCAATTGCTGCCTTTCTTTAACGTCATTTTTATTTCCACCCCACAAAGCATCCAATTGCTTTTGCTGAGCAGGGGTAATGTTGGAGGAAAGCCGTTCACTCACAGCAATCTCTGTTAATACAGCGGGGTTAAACTCTTTTTCTTTAAATGCTTCCAACAGGTAATTAATACCGACTGTTGAAGCGGCCAAATTGGAAACAATAGCCGTTTGTAAAGAAAAACTACTGCCTGGCAAACCTTTCAGCAAACATTCATATATAGCGGGAGAAGGAGCCTGACCCAAAACTGCGGCCAATTTTATTTGAAGTGCGGGAAGCTCGTCTTTATCATTGAAGGTTTCCGCTATCAAACGCGCGTTATCTTTTGGAGATATATTCATAAGGGCATTCGCGGCGGAAGAACGAACCTCATAACCCAGCCATTTCGATGCTAACATTTTTTGCAGTGCGGGCTGCAATGAAGCAACCTTAAATTCGCCGGCGATCTCTGCTGCCTTTTCGCGGTATCCCGCAATTTCTGCAGTGCCTGTTTCAGGAATGGTTAGTACAGCAGGTTCAAGGTTGCCGATGCCTACGGAGCCATTTCGGCTGCTATCCAATACTTCTATATATCCCGGCTTACCTTTCCATTTAGCCAGATTAAAAACTATCTTTTCCTTGATAAGTTCATTGAACTCCATGGGCTGCTTTTGATCGAGCCTGTATTCTGCCACCAGCTCGTTGCTACCGTGCAGGCGTATGCGAACAGCATTTTTAGAAATCCCTTTTTTAGTTTCACTGTTCATGATATCATTATCAAATACGTTCATACTCAAGGTAGCGGGCAATGGAAAAGGAGTAGAATAAAGAATGCCTGTAGGGTTGTACCCATGTGCCTCGCTAAACATAATACGAAAGGCAGGCACAACATCTGTTAAGAAAGCATCCGACACCTTCCATGGATCAATGGGCTCACCTGTAAGATTAACGGGACGGTTTTTCCATACGTCCCCGGTTTCAGAAATATCTGCAAGAAGAGATGTCGCCAATCCAATGCCCCATTGCTGCATTACAGCAGAAGGTTTGGTACCCTTCTGCGCAATACCTTCACGCATGGTATTGTACAAGTTTAACTGTATATTCCTTTCTTCTGGAAAGCGTTGCCTGATCAAAGCGATAGCATCATCCACACGGGACGATGGCAAATAACGCCCGGCATATTCAAAAGCCGGTATAAGCTGTGCTCCTGGTAAATCGTGGTCTTGCATATACTTCAAAACAAAAACCGCCGCGTCTTCAGAAGGCACATCCAGCATCACTCTGTACAACACGGCCAGCTGATCGTCATTCCATTGCATACCCAACGCTTTCTTTATCTCCCCTTTATCGCGAAGGTTATTACGAATGCCTAAAAGTGTGGCATACCTCAGGTGCGAGTCAGTTTCGTCGGTTTTTGAATATAGATTGAGCAAGGGCGCCACATTCGCCGCATTAGTGAATTTCGTTAACGCGCCAACAGCTATGCGCCGTACGTGAGGGTTTTGATCATCCATCGCCTGAACAACTGCAGCATGGTGGGCCTCAGTTAACGCATCCATTTCGGTTATTATTCTCAGCGCATGC
>DASUFG010000229.1:0-7208 GCA_036274715.1 Agriterribacter sp. | reverse complement strand
CGAAGGGAGCTTTTATCGAAAACCGCGGCAGGTAGTTTACGTATCTTAATCGGTACGCATGCCTTAATTGAGGACCCGGTGCAGTTTAACAAACTGGGCTTTGCGGTAGTAGATGAGCAGCACCGTTTTGGAGTGGCGCAAAGGGCAAAACTGTGGGAGAAAAGTGAGATCGCACCGCATGTGCTGGTAATGACGGCAACGCCTATCCCAAGAACGCTGGCCATGACAGCATATGGCGACCTCGATTACAGCATTATGGATGAACTTCCCCCCGGCAGGCTACCCATCACTACGGTACACCGTTATGAAACCGTTCGTTCGCAGGTCATGGACTTTATTAAAGCGGAAATACACAAGGGCAGACAGGCCTATATTATCTTTCCCCTGATCGAAGAAAGTGAAAAAATGAATTATGAAAACCTGATGAAAGGTTATGAAAATGTGAAAGCCTATTTTCCCGAACCCAAATACTGGATAAGCATGGTGCATGGAAAAATGAACGCCGCGCAGAAGGAAGCCAACATGCAACGTTTTATACAAAAGGACACTCAAATAATGGTGTCTACCACGGTTATTGAAGTGGGCGTAAACGTTCCCAATGCAACAGTAATGGTTATTGAAAGCGCCGAAAAATTCGGGTTGTCGCAACTGCACCAGCTACGTGGACGGGTAGGAAGAGGTGGCGAAAAAAGTTACTGCATTTTACTTACAGGCAATAAGCTAACGACGGAGGCAAGGGAGAGGTTGAAAATGATGTGTGCTACCAATGATGGTTTTGTAATAGCAGAAAAGGACCTGGAACTGCGCGGACCAGGCGACATTGAAGGGACAAGGCAAAGCGGAATGCTAAATTTCAAACTGGCAAGCATCGTGCAGGATAAACATTTGTTAGATTTAGCCAAACAATATGCCCAGGACCTGCTTGAGGAAGACCCAGACCTTGCTTCGGCAGTTAATTTGAAGTTAAAAATGCACCTGCAGCAGCAAAAAGGTCAAACCCTTTGGAGTAAGATCTCGTAGGTATTCAATCTAGCGGTAAATTCGTTTGAAATCTGTACATTTAAACAAGAAAATAATTTGAAATCTAAATTCCACATATTCCTCCTCCCTTTACTATTTTGCTGCATCCTGGTCGCTGCCCAGCAGTCCGTTGAATTTACAGAGAATAAAGGACAATGGGATCCTTCCGTGTTATTCAAAGGTCAAATCAATAATGGCGCTTTCTTTCTTCAACGCGACGGATTTACCGTGTTGCTTCATAACGAAAAAGATATGCAGCAGATGTCAGAAAGGGTACATGGTCACAGCAATGAAGGAGCAGCCGATAGCAAGGTAAGCAACAGAACCGCCCATCCACGCCCTGGCCAGGGAGAAGAAACCGGAACAGACACCGGATCCATTCTACATTCCCATGCTTACAAAGTGCGCCTGGTGGGGGCCAATACCAACGCTACACTCATTCCCGAGAAGCCCGTTAGTTCATATGAAAATTACATTGTCGGGAATGACCCATCAAAATGGGCGTCTAACTGCAAAATTTTCCAGGCGGTTACTTACAAAAACATCTATCCTGATATTGATGTGCGGTATTATGCGCAGGGCGGACAACTGAAATATGATATTGTTGTATATCCCGGTGCCAATATCGACAATATTGTAATGCAATATGAGGGGGCCGATAAACTGCAAATCAAGGACAAGGATTTGATCATAAAGACATCTGTTGGTGATGTAAAAGAATTATCGCCCTACTCTTATCAAAGTGGCAATACCGGGAAAAAAGAAGTGTATTGTAAATACGTACTGGACGGAAAAGACAAAGTGAAATTTAAGGTGAGGCAATACGATCCTTCACAAATTCTGGTTATTGACCCCACGCTCATATTCGCCACATTTACGGGCAGCACTTCAAGCCAGTGGGGATTTACAGCAACCTATGGCGCCGATGGGAGTTTATATTCGGGCGGTATTGTTTTTGGCGCTGGCTTCCCGGTATCGCCGGGCGCTTTTCAAACCAACTATGGTGGTGGAAGCGCAAACCGGGTTTTTGACATGGGTATTATGAAATTTACCGGCAATGGCACCAACAGAATGTATGCTACTTATATTGGCGGTAACGGTACCGATCAGCCGCACAGCCTGATCGAAGATAGCCATGGCAACCTGGTTATTTTGGGAAGGACCGATTCACCGATTTCAGGAGCTGGCGCCTATCCATTGTTACCCTCCGACAATGTATATGGATCGGGTGGTGGATTTGATATTGTGGTCACTAAACTCAATGCTTCAGGCACAGGACTTATCGGTTCTAAGAGAATTGGTGGTACAGGAACGGATGGAGTAAACATATCTACTCAAAGAGCACCCAACAGTTTATCTGTTTTTTATGGGGATGATTCGAGAAGTGAAGTAATATTAGACGGCGCGGACGATATTTACCTCTGCAGTTCCACACAATCTCCAGGCAGTACATTCCCTACTACCCCAAGCGCTTTTCAAAGTGCCATCTCCGGAAAACAGGATGGCGTGATCATGAAAATATCACCGGACGTAGGTACGGTTCTTTTCAGTACTTTATTTGGCGGCACCGACGACGACGGCACTTTTGTTCTTGCCCTAAACCCGCTTACCAATGACATTTATGTGGGCGGCTCTACCAGAAGTAACAACCTGCCGGGTGTGCCAGCCGCCGGCGTAATAGGTCCGGCTTATAAGGGTGGCACTGCAGATGGGTTTATTGCTGTTTTTAATAGTAGTGGCGCTCTGCAACGCACCACCTATATTGGCACCACCAGTATGGATGCCATATATGGTTTAAAATTTGATGAGTCTGGTTTCCCCTATATAACGGGAGTTACGTTGGGTGTATGGCCGGTTACGCCCGGGGTGTACAATAACCCCGGAACAAAACAATTCATTGTAAAACTAAAACCCGACCTGTCCGGAGATGTTTATTCTACAACATTTGGTAATGGATCAACCAGCTATAACATTTCACCCGTTGCCTTTGCCGTAGATAAATGTGAAAATGTGTATGTAGCCGGGTGGGGTGGTAAACTCAACCCCACAGGCGAAGACAACTTTCATACTGCGGGCACACTTGGAATGCCTACCAAAAACTGCAATGTTTTACCCAATGGTTGCAGAACGGATGGCAGTGATTTTTATTTCTTTGTATTGGAGAAGAATGCACAAGACATTTTATTTGGTGCCTTCTATGGGCAGTACCAGGGTTTTGGCGATCATGTGGACGGCGGCACCAGCCGGTTTGATGCGCAAGGCGTAATTTACCAGGCGATATGTGCTGCTTGTTTTATTGCCAATTACCCGGGTAGCACTTTTCCCACAACGCCCGGCGTATGGCGCCCGGTTTCTGGCAACCCCAATGAATGCAACCTGGCAGCGGTTAAAATTGAAATGGATTTTTCGGGTGTAACGAATGGTATCAGGCCAACCATTGATGGCAAACCTTACCGCAACTATGGATGCGTTCCGGTTACCGTTGACTTCCTGGATACATTACAAAGAGGAAAATTATATGTTTGGGATTTTGGTGACGGAAACACCGCAATAACTACGGTACCCACCAGCAGAAATACCTATAACACGCTTGGCACGTACCTGGTAACGTTGATTACTATCGACTCCAGCAAATGTATTATGAGCGATACCGCCTACACTACGATACGGGTGCGGACAGACAGGGCAGATCTTGGCGCCAATGCCACTAAATTGCTCCCGTGCGAAAACCTGAATTTTGAATTTACCAACACTTCAATAGCTCCAGCCGGCAAACCATTTCACGACAGCACTTTTACCTGGGACTTTGGCGATGGCTCCGCGCCGCTCGTAACAGGGGCTGGTAAGGTTACGCATGAATTTCCCGCACCCGGAACCTACAATGTACATTTATCACTGGCTGATACGAACTATTGTAACGCTCCGGATACTTTTACACTCACCATGCGGGTAGCCCCAAATGTGAAGGCACAATTTGAAACAGAACCGGAAGCCTGCGCCCCGCACCATGCTGTGTTTACCAATACTTCCGAAGCCGGTCAATCATTTTACTGGGACTTTGGTGATGGAACCACATCGACTCAATTTTCGCCTGAACATGATTATAATATAGTAGGTACCTATACTATAAAATTGGTAGCCGTAGATTCCATAACCTGCAACATTTCTGACTCCACTACTTTTACCATTAATGTGCGGTCGAAACCCACAGCAGGATTCACATTCGGCCCCGTACCTGCGCAGGAAAACACGATCACCACTTTTACGAATACTTCGTTGAATGCCCTCAGCTATAAGTGGTATTTTGGCGATGGCGACACATCAACGCAAATTAACCCGGTGCACCAGTTTCGGACCTCAGGTACATTTAACACCTGTTTGATGGCTTACAATCAATCTGGTTGTGCGGATACCGTTTGCCAGAATGTGGAAGCGCTGGTGTCGCCACTGGTTGCTGTGCCCAACGCTTTTTCGCCTAATGGCGATGGCGTAAACGACAAGGTATTTGTAAGGGGTTATGCCATTGGTAAAATGGTGTTCAGGGTATATAACAGGTGGGGACAACTGGTATACCAGTCGGCCGACCAAAACGAGGGTTGGGACGGTAAATTTAATGGCGTATTACAACCTATGGACGCTTATGCTTATGTACTCGAAGTGGAATTTACGGATGGAAGCAAAGCAACCAAAAAGGGCGATATTACGTTACTTCGATAACCAGGATTTGTAGCAGGATTTATAGGATTGGAAGATTTCAGGAAGATCATGGGGTTGGAGAGGATGGTGAACCAGAAAGAAGAATATAGCGTAGTGTTACAAGAAAGCCTGGAGGAAATTTTTGAGTTATTGTTTGTACCTGAAGTTTGGATTAGAGTCAAGGTTTAAAATTCCGGGTACCCGGTTAAAAATACCAATGGCGGCTGCTTTGAGCATGAAGAATATAAAGGAGGCATCACTCATGTTATTATTTTTAAACACACGCAATACTGTACTTTGTTCGTTTATCAAACTGATGCGGATACAGGACACTAAACGCAATGCCGGAAAACTGTGGCTTACAGCCAGTTTGCTGATGGTAACGGGAACATTGATTAGTGTTCCTGCATTTGTTTCTTCACAGGATCTTCATTTTTCACAGTTTTTTAATTCCCCACTTACTACCAATCCTGCCAATACAGGGTTTTTGCCGGATAATGATTACCGCCTTGGTGCCAATTACCGTCAGCAGTGGGCAAGCATCCCCGCACAATTTAAAACGATCAGCATTTTTGGCGACGCCCAGGCTTTCCGCGACAGATTTGAGTCGGGCTGGGTAGGGCTGGGCGGCGCTATTTTACGCGATGTTGCCGGCAGCGGTAACCTTACTTCAACCAAAGTATATGGTTCTGCCGCTTATCACCAGATGCTGGGTAGCACAGGTTTACTTTCGGCTGGATTTAATATTGGATGGGCAAACAAAAGAGTGGATGTAACCAAATTTACATTCGACAACCAATGGAATGGAAAGTTTTTTGATGCCGGCGCGGTAAGTGGTGAAAATTTTACAGCAACTAATATCAATTACCTTGATGTGCAGGTGGGATTAAATTACGCCTGGTTTCCTACCGACAGGATGTATTTACATGGCGGTGTATCTGTACACCATGTAAACGGTCCCAAAGAAACCTTTTTTAATACCAGTTCGGGGTATGATAATTCGATAGCCCGCCGGTACATCGTATTTCTCGACGCGGCACTCAAAGCAAACGACCGCGTAATTGTAAGCCCGGGCGCTTATTTTACTACCCAGGCAAAGGCACAGGAACTTACACTCGGGTTGCACGCCAACTATAATTTATCGGGCGACGGAGAAAAGCAGGTGATTGGGGGTTTGTATTACCGTAATGGTGACGCCGTTATTCCAATGGTAGGTTTTCAATGGAAGTCAGTCCGGTTAATGTTCTCTTATGATGCAACCACCTCATCACTGAAAAACTATAATAACATGGCTGGAGCCTCCGAATTCGCTTTACTGTACCAGGGGTTTTATAATCAATACAGTCAAAGTCTGAGGCAAATGCAATGCCCTGTGCCACGGTTCTAGCCCGGTAATAAAGACCAGGATTGACCGATTTGGTTATTGAATACAGGCATTGCTTTTATTAAAATCACGAAGATACCTTTTGAACATTCACACCAAAGTGGAAAAAATTCAGTCCCTGTTACTGTCAGCCGTTATCAGGCTTGCCCGGATACAGTTGGGTTTTAAGTATTAACTTCAACATATTTTTCAACCGCGCAGCGGTTCCGCGCCGCTTATCATTTGTAGAAGCAGACTATAAACAATAATTACATGCAAGCGAAAACTGACCACCCGGGGGTATATCTTCCTCCGCCACTTTTCTATGTATTGATCTTCTTACTCTCTATTTTTATGCAGAAAGAATTTCCCCTTTCATTAAGGTTCTTCCATAGGGATATCGCACATATTTCGGGGATCATATTTATTACTATTGGATTTACCATTTTGCTCCCTGCCTTGCTAAAATTCTTTAAAACAAAAAACACGCTTATTACTGTCAAGCCGGCCCATTCCTTACAGACTTCAGGCATTTATTCATTTTCCAGGAACCCCATGTATCTTGGTCTATTGATGCTATATATTGGAATTGCATTCCGCATAGGAAATATCTGGACGTTTATGTTTATTCCCTTTGTTATTTTGGCGGTCACTTATTTTGTAATATTTAATGAGGAGAAATATTTGGGCAGAACTTTTGGCAATGATTATAGCGATTACCGGAAAAAAGTCAGGCGCTGGATTTAGCGGAACCCAGGGATTAATTAATAAAAATCATCCTTTTTGTAAGGCGGCAGCCTAAATACCACGTAAAAAAATGATGGATCTCTATAATGCAAAAGGCAGGAGTATTCCTCAAAAGACAATGCTGGTGACGCTTGAAATTCTAATTATTGGAACCAGCTATTGGATCCTGTTTGCCGGTGGCTACCATAAAATATTTGCTAACACCCATACCAGCGGAGGAAATGAAACCAGGCATGTTATCTTGTTTATTTTCAATTTGATCATATTTGCCCGAATGTGCATTACCATATTTTATTTATTAAAAAGACGGATCCCATGGGAAGAGGCTTTTACTATTCCATTTGCGTTTGCAATGTATTATATCGGGTTCGCCCTGCTCGGC
>DASUFG010000228.1:0-4805 GCA_036274715.1 Agriterribacter sp. | reverse complement strand
TTCACTGTGCTGGAGTGCCGCCATTACTTTTTTATTCTCTGTGATGTCCAGCAGCAAATTGATGGCGCCTGTAATGTTTCCTTTATCGTCGAACATGGGCTGAGGATAGGGCATTACGTGCCTGCGGGTACCATCTGGACGCTCAACAATGATTTCAAAAGATTCCACGCGGCCATATTTTAACGCAACAGCAATGGGGCAGTTGGCCAGGTCCAGCTTTTGACCATGGCTGTCCAATGTTTTCCACGAACCGCACCAAAGATCAACACCCACCTCCGGCTCACGGCCCCAAAGCTCCACAGCCGCGTCATTATATAATAAAATACGTCCTTCCTTATCGCATGTATACAACGCAATAGAAATGCCCTGTACCAGCTGCCTGTACCTTGTTTCACTGACCTCTATTTTTTTTCGGGCGGTTACATGTTCTGTCATATCATGCGCCGCGGCCATCACCCCCGATATGGTTCCGTTCTCTTCATACAACGCTTTAAAAACAATCCTTGCAAAAATGGTTTCCTCTTTTCCATGCCGGACCATTTGCACCGGGGTTTCCTCAATCACCACTCCCTTGCCCGTTGTAAATACACCGTTGACCACAGTTTCAAAGCCCTGCTTCTTTAATTCGGGAATGGATTCAAACAGTGGTTTGTTCATCAACTGGGCCGATGGTTTACCCAAAATGTCGAGTGCCACTTCATTCATAATGTCCACAACAAAGCTGGGACCGCGCAATAGTGCGATGGCTACCGGTGCCTGTTCCAACAACTGGCCGAATTGCTGCTCAATATGTTTTTTGCTTAGCGCCATTTTTACCTGTGCTTCATTCCCTTCCAATAGCTCCTTTACTGCATAGGGGTTGGCGAGGTTGTAATCGGCACCGGGAAAAGCATTTCTCATCTCCCCAATGCGGCTCTTGTTTATTCCGTTAGCAATCTGGTTGGCCACCAATTCAAAAAAAAGCTGGTATTTGTTATCGAATATCCGGTGCGGGTTGATGCCCACTTTTAAAATGGCATAAGGTATTTTTTGCTGGCTATGCGCAACGGGCAATACCAAGCCGGTAACGGGCGTTTGCTCCCCGTTTGTCCTCGGCAATTGACCAAACGGTTCCTTCATCTCTGTGCATATTACCGGCACATTTTTGAGTGCTGCATCCACGAGTTCATGGTATTCTCCTTTGTTCTCACTAAGATCAATTTCGTTCGGAAAAAACTTTGCTAATGTGTTGGTAGTTTGGTCCGCAATCAGGAGTTTTTTCCCGTCCCTGCTCAATGCATACAGTATGGCAAAAGGGAAATCTTCGGGGTTTTCCCTGATGGCCTCCATACTTTTCTGATACACGTCGTGGTCGCTGGTTACGTTTAGAATATTTTTGTTTAACCGGGTAAGAGTTTGTAGTTGGCGCTCACCGGTAACGGCTTCGGTGGTTTCGGTGGCAATGCAAAATATTCCTTCAGTTTTGCCATTTTCGCCCTCCACAGGGCTATACGAAAAGGTAAAATATGTTTCTTCGATAAAACCATTCCTGTTCAACAGCAGTAAATTATTGTTGCAAACAGCAGCCTTGCCTGTTTGCATGATCGTTTCCAGTATAGACCCGATTTTGCTCCATATTTCCGGCCAAACGGTTTTTGCTGGTTCACCCAGGGCTCCGGGATGTTTTAGTCCCATGATTTTACTATAGGCGTCATTATAAATAGTGATGTGCGTTTCTCCCCAAAAAATAAACATCGGAAACCTTGAATGCAGGCATAGGTTCACCAGGTTACCCAGGTTGCCGGGCCAATTTTCGATTGCACCCAGTGGTGTTTTGCACCAATCGAAACTGCGGATTCGCTTCCCCATTTCGCCACCGTCCCTGATGAAATACGTTTTATCGATCATTTGATCTTTTGCCGCCATAAATAATGTTTTAGGAGTGGATACTTTTTTCGGGGTGTACCCAATGGGTTAAATGTCATTTGCACAGCTTTTCAACCAGGTCTTCCGTTGAAGATACGGTAAGTTTAAGATTTTTCATTTGCCCCGCACGAATAAATGAGCACGATCATAATTATATGTTTTAATAATAACATGTATACTTTTGTAAAAAAACCAGTATGAAATATTATTGCTTTATGTTTCTGCCGGCATTGCTGCTCATGTCACTGGCATCCTGCGGGCAGGATAATACGGAAAATCAAAAACTGGATGAACAGGTAACGGTATTTCTTCAAGCGCACAAAACAACATGGCAGGACCTGAATGTGCCCTACCAGGACGGGCAGGTGCTCCATGATTTGATTATCAAAAACAACTACAAATCGGCTTTGGAAATTGGCACTTCTACCGGGCATTCCGCCATATGGATAGCGTGGGCGCTTAGTAAAACCGGGGGCAAACTCATTACCATCGAAATAAACAAACAAAGGCACGAAGAAGCGATGAAAAACATTGAGGCGGCCGGGTTGTCAAAATTCGTGGACGCCCGCCTCGCCGACGCACATGACCTGGTAAAGATGTTGCCCGGACCGTTTGATTTTGTATTTTCCGATGCGGATAAAAACTGGTACCTGCAGTATTTTAAAGATGTTGACCCGAAACTAAAAGCAGGCGGCTGTTTTACTGCGCATAATGTATTGAATGGCTTTAGCGGTACGGAAGAATTTCTGCAATATTTGCAAAGCAACACTGATTATGCCACTACCATTGACCGCAGCAGCAGTTCTGGCATTTCAATCAGTTATAAGAAAAAGTAGCAGCTAATATTTGACCTTTATGCTATACAAACTGCCAGGCGGGGTTCATTCATCACATTCCCAGTCCGCTAATGCGATTATTCTTCTTGCTGTAACAGATTTTGATGATCTTTTCTCTTTTTGAAAATAGCAAGAGTAAGGGGTTAACCAGGTAGCAGCGAACTTATCCTAAAGAAGCAAAAAGCAAACCCGGACGCTTTTACGAAGTCCGGGTTACTAATATGCTTACTGGGTACCGGTATCAACTTATTTGAGCTTAGCTACTTCTTTGTCAAAATATTCTTTTGTAAAAATTACGTCCGGCAAATTGTGGTACCAGTTCGATTCGTGTTCTATAGAAATCATGCCATTGAAATTTTGCCGCTTTAACTCTGTAAAAACCGCGGGAAGATCTATTACGCCTTTGCTCACCACGGTATCTTCGGCCTTTGTGTCATCAAACTTTACGATGTCTTTCAGATGAACGCCGATAATATGACCATCTAATTTCTTAAGACAATCTACAGGGTCCAAACCGCTTCTTGCCCAATGGCCGATATCGGCACAGGCGCCAATATTGCTATGCCCTTTTATAGCTGCAAGCACTGAATCGGGGTGCCAGTATGGGTTAGGCCTGCCGTGCTCGTGTATTGCTATTTTTATTCCATAAACGCCACTTAAGCTGTCTATCAAATCCCAATGCGTTTTATCAGGCTCGGCAGTGATGTACTTTAAGCCAAATTCTTTTGCCAGGTCAAATGCTTTTATCCAGGCTTCTTTATCTGCCGGAGAAATCACCCCCATGGCGGTGATGCTGATATTTTTGGATTGTAACAGTTGCTTCAGTTTGGCACGGGTATCGGCAGACATGTCTGAGCCAAAATTTCCGTCCATATCGCCACCCAGGGGCTGGCCGAAATACGCTTCAATATTTTTAATACCAGCGCTATCCACTTTGTTTAAGGCATCAGAAAATGGGAACATCCTGAACGTCCACATCTGCACGCCCAAAGTAAAATTGTCAACAGAACCACTGGTGCTGGTTTCTGCAGTAGCTGTGTCATTCGCAGCCGGAGCACTGTTATTGCACGATACAACAACAATCATTAAAAACAAGCTTACAAAAAAGCCGGAAATCAGTTTCATTTGTACATTTTAATAGTGAGTAAAAATTAATAGGGCAAACAGCCACATGCATTACGGTGATTTATTCAAATATGACAATGCGTATATGCTGTTCGCGGGGCGCTAATGTACAGATTAGTTGAATAGCAGCAATGCATAAACTATACATATTGCATCAGCCATTCCTTTGCTTCCCGGTCATCCGAAAAAGATTTCATTGGAATAAGCGGCGGTTTTACCCTAAATAAAATGTTCATGATCAATTTTGCCAACCCGGGTTTAGACACCATTGCCATTGCGCTGTACACCTGTGGTAATTGTTCGGTGGAAAATTTTCGGGTGGCTTTATCCGGCACAGGAGAGTTGCTGAGGTAAATCAACAACGGCACTTTTTTACCGCCGGTAATTTGTTTCACCAACTCAATATTTTCACTGATATTTTTCACCGTCCGTTTTGGGTTTTTGGAATAAGAATATAATATGCCATCCTTATCCAGTTGGTAATCGGCTATTTCGCCCTCAATGATGGGAATATGATCAAGTGGTTTCATACGACTTACTGCTTTATATAAGAGATTTTGTCATACACACACTGTTGTGAACGTTTTGGTATTGACCGTAATTTTCAATAATAGTATAGCCTTCTCTTTGATACATCCGGATCGCTTCCGGTTGTTTTTTGCCGGTTTCTAAAATGCATGCCGAATAATTTAATTCCGCCGCCCATACTTCCAACGCATGTAATATAGCTGCTCCTATGCCCTTGCCGCGATATTGGGGTAGCACAAACATTCTCTTTACCTCTGCCCGGCTTTCATCGTATGGTTTAAAGGCTCCGCAGCCAACAGGGGTATGGTCGTGATAACAAACAACAGCGTGGCGGATGCTTTGAATGGTATTGAAGGGTGTATAAAAGGCGTGTTCATCGCCATCTCTTATGGCTAAATCTTCATCCAGCAA
>DASUFG010000227.1:0-3905 GCA_036274715.1 Agriterribacter sp. | reverse complement strand
ATTCAACACTCATGGGCAGTTCGGTTTCCGTATTCACCAACACGGATACTTCCTGGGCATCTTTTAAAAATTGGGGGGCATCTATAAGCGATTCTTCCACGGCAATTTGCTCAAAAGTCTCACTATCCATAAAATTATAGCCCGTATCGTCTTTGTATAAAAACTGGTAATTTTTTCTTTCTACTCTTACCGGATAGATGTTATCCCCCGAATTCCAGGTTTTTTCAATACTACGGTTATTGTCTACCCCTTTTAGCTTAGCCCAAACTTTAGCGGCAGCCCGGGCAGTTTTGTTTTCACCAAATTCAACCACGCTGTACAGGTTTCCATCTAATTTCAGTATCATCCCCCTGCTTATGTCTGCTGTATTTGCCATATTCGTTTTTTTTAAGAGGGGGCAAAGATAAGCTGTTTTGGCATTAGTTTATCCATCTCATCGAATCGGGTGATCATTTTTAAGGGCTCTGAATAAGGCGCTTCTATTTAAAGAATTTTCGGGTATTTTTGCCCCATGGAGCACATCATTCCCAACGATATTCTGTCCGAAGAAAAACTTTCGTTCGATCGCTTTCGAGAAGAAGTGCTTAACGACTATCGCCTTGCCTGCGAAAGCCGGGAAGCCAGTTTATTGGGCCGTAAGGAAGTGTTAACGGGTAAAGCCAAATTCGGGATTTTTGGCGATGGAAAAGAAGTGCCCCAGATCGCGCTATCTAAATTTTTTCAACCCGGCGACTTTTATGCCGGCTATTACCGCGATCAAACCATTGTCTTTGCGACTGAAACAGCTACTATTGAAGAATTTTTTTCGCAGCTATACGCCAACCCCAATGAAAATGACGAACCTCATAGCGGGGGAAGGCAAATGAATGCCCATTTCGCATCTGTATTTATGGATAAGGATGGAGCATTTATTGACCTGGTGAACCACAAAAACATCACCAGTGGCATCGCGCCCACAGCCGGACAAATGCCCAGGGCACTGGGATTGGCTTTTGCATCGAAAGCATTTCGTGAAATAAAGGAGTTGCACCAGTTTACTAGTTTGTCCGATAATGGCAATGAAGTGTGCTTTTGCACGATTGGTGATGCCTCCACTTCCGAAGGTCATTTTTGGGAAGCGGTGAATGCGGCGGCAGTTCTGGAAGTTCCACTGGCCATTTTTGTTTGGGATGATGGCTTTGGCATTTCTGTTCCATCGGGCGAGCAAATTGTAAAGGGTTCCATTTCCGATGCATTAAAAGGGTTTCAGAAAAAAAACAATTCCACGGGCATAGATATATATAAAGTAAAATGCTGGGACTATGCCGGCATGTGCGAAATATTTGAGCAGGGCATTCAAAAGATCCGTGATACCCACACTCCCGCTATTTTTCATGTGGAAGAAGCTACCCAGCCACAAGGGCATTCCACATCCGGCAGTCATGAACGATATAAAACGGATGAACGCCTGGAATGGGAAAGAGAATGGGACTGCATCAAAAAAATGAAAGAATGGATTATCGCCAATGCGCTGGCGGAAGAAGAAGAACTGAGCGTAATCGAAATCGATGCAAAATCTACCATCAAAGAAAGCCGTCAAATTGCCTGGAATAAATATACCCAACCTATTAAAGCAATGGTAACAAAGGCGATAGCCATGTTACAACCCATTGTGGAAGAAGGAAAAGACCATACGGGAAGAATACAAAATGCACTCAAAAATTTACAATCGAACCGCGAACCCGATCGAAAAGATATATTGAAGGCATTAGCAACAGGTGTTAACTTTTGCGATACTCCTCCATCCTTGCTCGGGTACTATAATGAATTACTTGATGAACAGAGCACATTGTATCGTACCCACCTGTATGCCGAAGGCAAAAAAAGTATTCATCTCATTCAGCCAACTGCCTTACAATACGATGAAAAGCCGCCCTTGCTGAATGGATACCAGATATTGAACCGGTATTTTGATGAGTTATTCACGCACAATCCAAAAGTATTGGCCTTTGGCGAAGATTTAGGGTTAATTGGTGATGTAAACCAGGGGTTTGCCGGTTTACAGCAAAAGCATGGAAATAAAAGGATTTTCGATACCGGCATTCGTGAACTAACTATTATGGGTCAGGGTATTGGATTGGCAATGAGGGGACTACGCCCTATTGCGGAGATCCAGTATGTGGATTATATGCTTTACGGGTTACAGCCTTTAAGTGACGATGTTGCCAGTTTACACTACCGTACAAAAGGACGGCAAAGCTGCCCAATTATTGTTCGCACCCGGGGGCATAGGCTGGAAGGCATATGGCATAGCGGCTCTCCGATGGGAATGATTATTAACGCGCTTCGCGGGTTTCATATATGCGTACCCCGCAATATGGTGCAGGCAGTGGGTATGTATAACACATTACTGGAAGGAAACGACCCGGGGATGATGATAGAATGCCTGAACGCTTACCGGCTCAAAGAAAAACTACCCTCCAACCTGCTGGAATACCGGGTAGCTTTGGGTGTACCTGAAATCATCAAGGAAGGCCAGGATATTACCATTGTATCGTACGGAGCAACCCTGCGTATAGCATACGAAGCATCACTTATGCTGGATGACATGGGCATACATTGCGAGATAGTAGATGTGCAAACCCTTTTACCTTTCGATGTTAATCACACCATACTCGAATCACTTAAAAAAACCAACCGGATTATTTTCGCCGACGAAGATGTACCTGGTGGCGCTGCAGCTTATATGTTTAACAAGGTGATGGAAGAACAGGGTGGCTACCGCTGGTTAGATGTGGCACCCCGAACCATTACCGCCCAGGCGCATCGCCCGGCATATGGAACTGACGGTGATTATTTCAGCAAACCTAATATGGAAGATTTTATTAAAACAGCCGGGGAAATGATGAGTGAATAATAATACCGGGAACAGTGCTGCCATCACCCTTTAAAATATTCCCCCGTGAATAATTAGCCATTGAAATATCGTATACGTGAACAAACACTTAACTAAAGAAGAAATTCGTTTTACTGAATCGTGGCGGGAGCAACGTGAAGGATCCAAAATAAAATATTACCTGCTTTACACCGTGAGTTGGGGGTTGCTTATTGTTTTCATTTCCTTTTTTTTGCTCATGTTTATGGGTGGTATAAGCATCATACCCATTGCACAAGATAATAATAAGATATTGCTAATCATTATACTTGGCTTTATACTTGGTTTTTTCACAACACTTATTGTTTGGACAGTAAATGAAAAAAAATATCAGAAGATATTGGATAAGGTAAGAAATAGAGACAACTCAATCTAAAAACCTTTTCTTCAACGCCGGGGTTGGCAGCATACAGTGCTCCCTTTTGCCAAACCATTTATACCTGTTTTTAGCGATCAGCCGGTACATGGCGTCCCGGATAAACCGGGGAATGATGATTCCTGCAAACAACACACTCCAGGCTCCGCCCAATAATTTAAACACCCTCAACACGGCCGTGCTTTCAGTATACACTTTATCACCCTCCACCAATACAAATGAATTAAAGTCGGTTGCAGGTAAATGAAATTGCTGTAATAATTCCTGTCCTGTGCGCCCCTGGAGTGAGCTGAAATAAAACCGGCTTTTTGTATCTTTCCTTATAATAAATTGTACGCTGCCATTGCATAAATTGCACACGCCATCAAACAAAATAACAGGGCCGATTGTTTTATTCACAACGCAAAGATACTGCATACGGCACCTGTTGGAAATGCGGACATTATGAAAACAAAGGCAATTCTAAAGGACCGCTTACGAAACCATCAAATTACCGGCAACCATTGCAACACGCCGGCTGAACTGGTTGGGTGGCTGGGCGGCATGCAGGCGCAGGATTATGAGCAGTCAAAATGGGCACTGGGGTGCAGACTCACTGGACTGAGTGAAAACACC
>DASUFG010000226.1:0-4992 GCA_036274715.1 Agriterribacter sp. | reverse complement strand
CTCATTCTCTTTTAATGCTTGTCGCACTTATCGCATTGTGCCTTGGGTTACACCACATGCTGCACGTTAAAAACAACCATAGTACCACGCATACCGCAGTTGAGAAAAAGCTATCCCCATTGTCAGATAACAGCGTCATTCCGGCTGTATTTATCCGGATCGTGCAATAAAATTCGCATGCACTAAAAAGGATGTGGACTGTATAAAACCCTGCCTTCCCTCCAAAATACTCCTACCCGCATCACGAAGTGTCTTTTGATTTTGGTGTCCGTTACAGCCCTGTAGCTAACTTAACCTGAAATTCAACTTATCGCTTATTTTTGCCTCCTATGGCAATCCCATTAGCAGAACGGTTAAGACCGCGATCACTGGATGACCTGGTCGGACAGGAACATCTGACCGGGAAGGGAAGTGTATTGCGAAAAGCAATAGAGCAGGGTAAGATACCCTCCATGATTTTATGGGGCCCACCCGGAGTTGGCAAAACCACTATTGCTAACATTATTGCCCACACGCTGAACGTTCCGTTTTATACGCTTAGTGCCATCAGTGCCGGTGTAAAGGAAGTGCGTGACGTGATAGAAAAAGCAAAGCTTCAGCCCGAAAGTATTTTGTTCATTGACGAAATTCACCGCTTTAATAAAGGACAGCAGGATGCCCTGTTAGGCGCCGTAGAGAAAGGAACGATTACACTGATTGGGGCCACCACCGAAAACCCATCATTTGAAGTAAATGCGGCATTGTTAAGCCGATGTTTGGTGTATGTTTTGAGATCATTGGATGAGGCCGCCCTGAAAAAACTACTTACAATCGCGGTTGAAAACGATGCCATACTGAGTACAAGAAAAATAACATTGAAAGAAACCGAAGCCTTGCTGAATATTTCAGGAGGAGATGCCCGAAAATTATTGAACCTCTTTGAGATAGTTACAGACGCGGTTCCTGCAAAAGAGGTGTTGGTAACCGATGCCATGGTCATGGACATCGCGCAAAAAAGGGTTGCATTGTACGACAAAAGCGGGGAGCAGCATTACGATATCATCTCCGCTTTTATCAAATCGATCCGGGGCAGCGATCCAAATGCAGCAGTGTATTGGTTAGCCCGTATGGTGGAGGGAGGTGAGGATGTTACATTTATTGCCCGCCGCCTGGTGATTTTAGCCAGCGAAGATATTGGCAACGCCAATCCTAACGCGCTGTTATTGGCCAATGCAACATTTGAAGCCGTAAATAAAATCGGCTATCCCGAATCGAGGATCATTTTATCACAGTGCACCACCTATCTTGCCGCTTCACCCAAAAGCAACGCTTCATACCTTGCGATTGGTGCTGCGTTGAACGCCGTTAAGCAATATGGCGATTTACCCGTTCCCTTGCATATCCGGAATGCACCCACCAAATTGATGAAGAACCTGGATTACGGCAAAGGCTACGAGTATTCGCATGATCACCAGGATAATTTTTCTGCACAGGAATATTTGCCCGATGAAATTAAGGGCACAACCTTTTATAATCCCGGCAAAAATTCCCGCGAAGAGGAACTTAGAAAATGGCTGAAAGAAAGATGGAAAGCAAAATATAAATACTGAATACATTTTTTAATAAAGCTTGACGATAAAAATCCGAAATGCGAAGACAAGAAAAGGCAGAATTTGCATTAAAAAAAATGAAATGAATTGAAATGAATTGATTTATATCAATTGCATTTTATTTCGCATTTCGCGATTACATATTCAAGCTTTACCTTTTCCTGGAGTATAATATTTGGAGCCTGGTTCTTGTCCGGCCAGATTTCGGATTTCCGGCCTTCATTCTTCGTATTCCGTTCAGATATTGTATTTTGATATTTGGTATTTTTCAATAGATTTCGGGTTCTGAGATTTCGAATTTTCATTATCATATATCAATTTCTTATGTTGCTGCAGTGGACTCTTAAAGCATTTGATGAGCTTACCGTAAACGAGCTGTATAAGATATTGCAGTTGCGGGTGGAAGTCTTCATTGTTGGGCAGCATTGTATTTTCCAGGATGCTGATGATAAAGATCAGAAAGCGTGGCATTTATGTGCGTGGAAAGGGGACCAATTAGTTGCTTATGCCCGCATATTTGCGCCTGGCGAACTCTACACCGAAGCATCTATTGGGAGAGTGGTAAATGCTTTACAGGTTCGAAGAACCGGTGTTGGGAAAGCGTTGATGCAACGCGCTGTTAATATTGTATATCAATTATTTGGAAGGGTTCCCATTCAAATTGGCGCGCAGCTGTACCTCAAATCATTTTATGAAAACATGGGTTTTGTACAGAAAAGTGATATCTACCTGGAAGACAATATTGAACACATTAAAATGATCCTCGCATAATTTCTTTTCTTCATTCTTTGTCCCCTCGCGTGCTGCTGCTTTTCACCATGATGTCTTTTTTTGGCTTATAATATTTAACCGGACGCTCCGTTTATTAGGTCAATCCAATACTTTTTGAAAAGCATAAATCCGGTCTCATGATTCAAAAACTACCTACCCAGATTTTTCGTGCGTGCATTATTGCAGCCGTTTGTTTATCATCCGCAAAAACATACAGCCAATATACTTTTATTGATAAGCCCGTGTATGAAATAGGGCTGAATGTAGGACCATCGAACCTCCTCGGCGACCTGGGTGGACGTCATGGTGTAGGTACCACTTTTCTCAAAGACAATAATATTCAAATGACCAAACTCATGAAGGGTGCATACTTCACCGTTCGTCCGAGTGAGTTTTTTGGTGTCACCCTCGCGGCGAATTTTACTACGCTTGAAGGTGCAGATAGCATCATTGTAGATAAAGGCGGACCTGAACTCGCCCGCAAAAACAGGAATTTATCAGCAAGGATTCCCATACAGGAACTTACTTTAACAACCGAAATATATCCTACCGTATTCCTGGAAGAGGATGACAAAGACGCATACCATAAATTCCGTCCATACGCGTTAATAGGAATTGGGGTTTTTCATTTCAATCCTAAAGGAGAGTATACGGCACCTAACGGAACAAAATCATGGGTAGACCTGAAACCATTACGCACAGAAGGACAGGGCATGCCACAATATCCAGACAAAAAGGAGTATAGCCTCACACAAATAAACATTCCTTATGGAGTAGGTTTACGCTATTACTTCTCCGATAGAATAACGGCCGCGTTTGAAATTGCAAACAGAAAAACGTTCACTGATTATATTGATGATATCGGAACTGATTTTATTGCCGACAGCGACTTTGACAGCTATTTCGGTGCCGGGTCAAACACAGCGGCAATAGCGAAACAAATGCACAACAAAGCCCAGTTGGTAAGTCCTGGCGTTAGAATCCCTTACTACAATGAAGGAGATAAACGCGGAACGCCAACCAGGAATGACTCCTACTATTCTGCTACTATTAAAGTAGGTTATCGTTTTGGCGGCAACGGTTCATCAGGCATAATGCGTTGCCCGATGGTATTCTAATGTTATTTTTTTGCTTTTTTATACCCATGCTAAAAAATGAAAACCATGAAAAAATTATTCATCCCCAATATTGTTACGCTAAGAGTTGCGATAATAGCGTTGCTGATCATCTATACTTTCTTTGCTAATGCATAATGGAGGTTTCATATTGCTAACACAATAATAAAGAGTCTGCCCGCAAACAGGCAGTTAGAAAACCGGCATATTCAGTGGCTAATAGCCGCCGATTGAGTATGGCTTGTCATGAAGCCTTATCTTCGCGTAAACCGTTTTAATGCAAATCACATCAAAGACCGCAAGCGAATCATTAATTATGATGACGGAACTGGTATTGCCAAACGACACGAATGTGTTTGGGAACCTTATGGGTGGCAGGCTGATGTATTGGATGGATATTGCAGCGGCCCTGTCTGCACAAAAACATGCCAACGCACCCGTAGTTACCGCTTCCGTGGATAATATTTCTTTTGAAGCCCCGATCAGGTTAGGAAATGCTGTGTTCATTGAAGCCAGGGTGACCCGGGCCTTCAACTCTTCCATGGAAGTGCACATGCGGGTATGGGGCGAAGATCTTAAGCAACAGCATAAATACAAAAGCAACGAAGCCTATTATACTTTCGTGGCATTGAATGCGGAAGGAAAATCCTCCCCGGTTCCTCAACTGATCCCCGAAACAGACGACGAGAAAAGGCTGTTTGAAGGGGCTATGCGAAGAAGACAACTAAGACTGATATTGGGTGGCAAAATGAAACCCCATGACGCGTTTGAATTGAAGGCCCTTTTTACAGAAAAATAAACTACACCGTTTTGTTTTTGTGCCCGCTGGATTGCTCAATGGCATCCATTACCTGCTCCAGGATATTATCCAAACTATCATCATAATCAATATCGAGTGGAGGCTTAAATTTCACTGTTAAAAGCACTCCCCTGCGCATCAGTTTCAGGTTCTTTTTATGAAAAGCCTTGTTAAAACCATCTATTACTATAGGAATGACGGCACAGCGGCTTTGTTTGATCAGAAACGCCGTTCCTTTGCGCCCGGTTGCAAACGGAGTGGTAGTTCCCTGTGGGAAAGTAATGACCCAACTCTTCTTTAGTGCTTTCAGGATTTTTTTGCTGTCGGAAAGATTCAATCCTTTTCTCACTGTCTTATCTTCTTCAACCCAGGTTCTTTTTACAGTTAATGAGCCGGCTAAGGACATCAGCCTGCTCATAAAATTCTTTTCCATAGTGTCTTGCGCCGAAACAAAATATACGTTGGTAAAAGGATTGAGCAGGTAATAAGGCACCCCCAGTTTATTTTTTTTTCGCCACTTCACTGCACAAAAAACGTGCAGGAAAGCGATTACGTCCATGAAATAAGTTTGATGGTTGCTTACAAACAACACATTTTTGCGAGGCATGTCTTTAAAATGCTCTGTACCGGAAATTTTTATGCGGTTCATTATCGCCAAACCTGGATAGGATAGTAAGCCAATAATAACGTATACGAACTTTCGCACCAACTTTACATA
>DASUFG010000225.1:0-4425 GCA_036274715.1 Agriterribacter sp. | reverse complement strand
ATGGCGACTACAAGAGATGGAAGAATGATGAAGAAAAACGGCAAAACCTGGAACGGTTAAAAAAGTTGCAGACAGATATGGGCTGGCGTTTACTAATGAATGAACATGTGGTGCTGGAAAAACAAAGTCAGCAGATTGCTTTATTGGGTATTGAAAACTGGGGCGCCAAGGCCAATTTCCCAAAATACGGCAAACTGGATCAGGCCTATGCGGGAACTGAAAAATATCCTTTCAAAATTTTAATGAGTCACGATCCCAGTCACTGGGATGCCCAGGTGAGGCCCGAATACAATGACATTGATCTTACGCTTAGCGGTCACACCCATGGCATGCAATTTGGCATAGAACTACCCGGGTTTAAATGGAGTCCTGTTCAGTACGTGTACAAGCAATGGGCAGGTTTGTATGAAAAGGATAACCAAAAGTTATACATCAACCGCGGCTATGGTTTTATCGGTTACCCCGGACGGGTAGGTATATTGCCCGAGATCACATTGATTGAGTTGGCTTAGTAATTCCACAATGCCGGGCGATATCTTAAGCGCCGGTTCAGCGTAGAACGAAGATGTTTCGGCAACGGATATGTAAAAACACGCTATCCGGCGATCCCAATCCCTTAAAACAAAATAACATTTCCATTGGTTTTACTTAACAAATCACTTTGAACCGCCTCTTGTACATGGCATTGTATTAGCATATTTTTAAGTACATAAAACCTCCCACATGAAATGAACTTTAACATCCAATTTTTATTACCCGATTGCAATGCTGCCCGTTTTTTTCGGAGCCGCCATTAAAAACAATAAAAATTAACTCATGAAACGTATCATTTTTTTTGGAGCTTTTTTAAGCTTCTTTTTTATCGCGTCATCTGCATCAGCGCAGGGGTTTAAACTCGGCATTCATGCCGGAGCTAATATGGGCAAACTGGATGGTAAATCTTTTAACGACGAATTTCAACTGGGGTATCATCTTGGGATAGCTCCTGAAATTATGTTCTCTCCCAGGTGGGGTATCCAACCCGAAGTATTGTTCAATCAAACGAATACCACCACTTCTGATAATTTTGAGGATGTGTATAAAGTAACACTGAACGAGTTAACCGATGTGAAATTGAACTATATGAGCATCCCGCTCCTGGTTTCCTTTCGGCCCGTTTCGTTTGTTACGTTGCAGGCAGGTCCGCAGTTCAGTATCCTTATGAATAAGCATGATAATCTTGTCGAAAACGGGGGGAACGCTTTTAAAAAAGGCGATTTTTCGATGGTAGGCGGTATACAGCTTAATGTATTAAGGTTCAGGGTTTATGGCCGTTATGGCATAGGATTATCTGATATCAATAACATTGATGAGCAGGAGAGTTGGAAGAGCCAGACCATGCAATTGGGCGTGGGGATAGCGCTTTAAGAATATAAAATATTGATCATATTAAAATCCGGATTAACGCATCCGGATTTTTTGCTTTATACTGGCATTAAACTTGACCAATGTATTACCCTATGCTTTTTAAAGCAGTTTGCTTTAAAAGGGTGACATATTGACTTTGAAAGAAAGATTATGAAAAGAACCGAAATATTTTTGCGACCTGAAGATGAAATGGAGTTTATGCCCATTATCCCTTTGAATGAAGATGAGAATGAAAATGCAGATGAGATCAGCTTTCCGTCCGAATTGCCATTGCTGCCACTGAGAAACACCGTTTTATTTCCCGGCGTCGTTTTGCCTATTACTGTAGGTCGCGACCGTTCGATAAAGGCGGTAAATGATGTATACAAGACTGACAAACTGGTAGGTGTGGTAGCGCAAAAAGACAGTACGGTAGAAGACCCCAAAATAAATGATCTTGAAAATACCGGCACGATAGCCAAAATCATTAAACTGATCAAAATGCCGGATGGTGGAACCACCATCATCATCCAGGGAAGGAAAAGATTTTCCATTGAGCAGATCATAGAGGAAGACCCCTATTTTAAAGCTACTATTAAATTGCTGGAGGAAGATAAGGTAAATATTACCGATGACCAGCATTTTGCTGCCACTGTAAGTTCAATAAAAGACCTGGCGGCCCAGATCATCCTGCTGTCTCCCAATATGCCTTCGGAAGCCTCGGTTATTTTAAAAAATATCGAAAACCCATCGTTTCTGATTCATTTTGTAAGCAGCAATATTAACAGCGATCTAAAAGAGAAGCAAGAACTTCTCGAAATAAATGACTTAAAAGTCAGGGCTGAAAAATTAATGCACCTGCTCAATCGCGAACTGCAGTTTGCCGAACTTAAAAACCAACTCACCACTAAAACCAAAACCGAACTGGATAAGCAGCAAAAAGAGTATTTTTTGCAGCAGCAGCTTAAAAGCATAAAAGATGAGTTGGGTGGCGACACCAATGAGCGGGAGATCCGGGAAATGCAAAAAAAGGCGGAATCAAAAAAATGGCCTGCAGCAGCAAAGGAAATGTTTGCCAAAGGAATAGAAAAGTTGGAACGCATGCATGTTTCTACGCCTGATTATTCGGTGGTATACAACCATCTTGATTTAATGCTCGAACTACCCTGGGATGAGGGAACGATCGATTCCTACGATCTTAACAAGGCCAAGAAGATACTCGACCGCGACCATTACGGCATGAATAAAATAAAAGAACGGTTACTGGAGTACCTGGCGGTTTTAAAGTTAAAGGGAGATATGAAAAGTCCGATCCTTTGTTTTATTGGGCCTCCTGGTATTGGCAAAACCTCTTTGGGAAGAAGCATCGCGGCCGCATTGAACCGAAAGTACGTTAGGCTCAGTTTGGGCGGTATGCATGATGAAAGTGAGATCAGGGGCCACCGTAAAACCTATATCGGTGCTATGCCGGGACGCATTCTGCAGTCCATCCGAAAAATAAAATCGGGCAACCCCGTTATCATCCTCGATGAAATAGATAAGGTGGGAAATGATTTCAGGGGTGATCCCTCTTCTGCCTTACTGGAGGTGCTGGATCCCGAACAAAATCACACGTTCTATGATAACTATCTTGAACTTGAATACGATTTAAGCAAAGTCTTGTTTATCGCAACTGCCAATGATATTCAGCATATCCAACCGGCGCTGCGCGACCGGCTTGAAATTATTGATTTGAACGGATATGCGGTTGAGGAAAAAGTACAGATTGCAAAAAGGCACCTGCTTCCCAAACAAAAGGAATTGCATGGCTTAAAGAATGTGTCGCTGAAAATCAGCGACAGTGTTTTAATAAAAGTAATTGAAGATTATACCCGTGAAAGTGGTGTGCGTGAATTAGACAGGCAGTTGGCCTCCCTGATGCGGTCGCTGGCGAAGGAATATGCTGTAAAAGGCAAATTGAAGCCAACGCTCACAGCGAAAGATGTTGAACGAAAATTAGGCAAGCCAAGGTACAGCAATGAACTGTACAAAACGGCGAATATGCCCGGCGTGGCCGTAGGTTTGGCCTGGACTTATGTGGGTGGGGATATTTTGTTTATTGAAGCTACCCAAAGTGATGGCAAAGGGGAACTGAAATTAACCGGTAATCTTGGCAACGTGATGAAGGAAAGCGCCACAACCGCGTTGACTTATCTTCAATCGAATGCCCGTAAATACGGGATCGATCCCACGTTGTTTCAAACAAAGAATATTCATGTGCACGTTCCGGAAGGGGCAACACCCAAAGATGGACCGAGTGCAGGTATTACTATGATGACAGCCATCGCCTCAGCGCTTACCGGCCGAAAGGTAAAGCCCTACCTGGCAATGACCGGGGAAATTACACTAAGAGGGCAGGTGTTGCCGGTAGGTGGCATCAAGGAGAAAATACTGGCGGCAAAACGCGCCGGAATGAGGGAAGTAGTGATGTGTTGGCAAAATGAAAAGGATGTGCAGGAAATTAATTCCGACTTTATTAAAGGCGTGAAATTTCACTATGTAAGGAACATGCAGCAGGTTTTGGATATCAGCCTGGTATAGGCTATTGATCTTTGATAATTAATCTGAACAAAGGCTTTAATTTTTATTGCAGCCAGGGATTTTTCTACGTATTTATACGACTATTGTATAATGGTTGCCGTAAATACACTATGCAATGATTAAAGTGCTGATAGCAGATGACCATGCTGAAATCCGTAGCGCCTGGGCTTTTTTTCTTCAAAGCCAGGAAAATATTGCAGTGGTAGGGGAATGTGCCGATGGCCAGCAAACGATCAATAAAGTGAAGGAACTGCAACCCGATATTGTACTCATGGATATCAATATGAAATATGTGTCGGGCATAGAAGCTACCGCCACCATCTCCGCAAAATTCCCCGAAGTACGGGTCATTTGTGTTTCTTCCCATACCTCGTCTATTTATATAAAAAAAATGATGGCTGCTGGTGCACGGGGCTATGTTTTTAAACATGCCGTCGCGGAAGATCTGGTTACCGCAAT
>DASUFG010000224.1:0-3845 GCA_036274715.1 Agriterribacter sp. | reverse complement strand
AGTATATGAATGGCAACTATGGTAAGCAAATTACTTTGGCTGAAGTATCAAAAATTGCCAATATGCCGGAGGCGTCTTTCAGTCGTTTTATCAAAAAAAGAACGGGCAACACTTTTATTGAAAGTTTGAACGAAATCAGGTTGGGAAATGCAACCCGAATGCTGATTGATACCACGCAAAGCATTGCGGAAATAGCGTACCATTCCGGCTTTAACAACATTTCGCACTTCAACCGGATTTTTAAAAAGAAGAAGCACTGTACCCCAAAACAGTTCAGGGAGAGTTACAGTGGCAACCGGATTTTTATCTGAAACCAACTGGTTAAAGATGACCATGAAATGTTAAAATACTATTACAACCTGGTTGAATATTGATATAAATTTACAATATCTAAAATAGTGTTTTCGCTTTTTTGATAAACTCCCAAATGGATTGCTTATGCCAAACAACATGAATTCCGCCTTTGAACGCGTAATATTTTCCTTCCGCCAATCTTTATTTTCTGTTGCCCCGGCCCACAAGGGCAAAATCCAAAGGTCTTTTGCGGGAAGTCCGGTGCGGTTATGGAAAAACTTCTTCTTCTTTATTATGTTATTTTCTTTTCAGTTCGTTGATGCTCAGAACGTAACGAAGGTTAGCGGTAAAGTCACCTCGGGCGACGTGGCATTACCAGCAGTAACGGTGCAGGTAAAGGGGCTTAAAACGGCCACTATAACAGATACGGATGGCAATTTTTCTATTGACGCTTCACCCAGCTCAACTTTGATTTTTAGTGCTATTGGTTACTCCGACCTTGAAGTGAAAGTGAATAACCGGATGGTGGTAAATGTGCAACTGGAATCTTCGTCAAAAATTCTTGAACAGGTAGTTGTGGTGGGTTACGGTACGCAAAAACGCAAAGATGTTACCGGGGCAATCAGCAGTATAAACGCGGCCACCATTGAAAAAGTTCCGGTAACTACTTTAGACCAGGCAATGCAGGGAAGGGCGCCTGGTGTTCAAGTTATAAATAATGATGCGGCGCCGGGAGGAAATGTGAGTGTATTGATAAGAGGTATTGGAAGTCTCGCCAGCGGGGGTAATACTCCTTTATATGTTGTGGATGGTTATCCTACCACGGGGGGCATGAATAATATCAACCCCAATGATATTGCCAGTATCGACGTATTGAAAGATGCATCAGCAACAGCCATTTACGGTATTCGTGCAGCCAATGGAGTTGTGATTATAACTACAAAGAAAGGAACAAGAAATAAAATGCAGGTTTCCCTGGACGCCTTTGTTTCTTCTCAAAGCACACCTAAAGAATATGACCTGTTAAATGCCCAGCAGTGGGCCACCCTTTCTACCCAGGTTAAGATTGGAGATTCAACTCATACCTATAATCCATTACCAATCTGGGATAATCCCGATGCGCTTCATACTGTAGACTGGCAGGATGCTGTTTACAGAACCGGCTTAACGCAGAATTATACGGTTGGCATTCGCGGGGGAAGTGACAAAGTTCAGGCCGCAATGTCATTTGGCTATTACGATCAAAAAGGTATTGTATTGGGCTCTTTCTTTAAAAGGTATAGCCTTAGTCTTAACCTCGACTACCAGCCAACAACATGGCTCAAATCATCAACAAGTGTAAAATATTCTTACCAGGATGCAAACAATCCTCTTGGAACAGGCAATCTTCTCCAGGTAGCGCAACTTCCACCCACTATGGATGGTGGTAACAACCTCACTTATCAGATCAAAGACGGAAATGGCAATTATGGCTTTTACTATCCGCTTAATCCCATTGTGAGCAAGTGGGGCAACCCGGTTTATTCTGTTGAGACCAACCAGTATAAGAATGTAACAAACTATGTATTAGCCTCTTCTTCTTTGGAAGCCACTATTTTCGACGGGTTTAAAATTAAAACTAATGCGGGGGTAAATGTCAACAATTTCTCAAGCTTTTATCTCCAACCGGAAGATGCCAGAGCTGCCGGGCAATATCCCGGCGCAGTTACAACGCCGGCAAATTATAACCAGAGAATGAATAACACATTGGGATGGGTATGGGAGAATACCATAGCTTACGATAAAACGTTCGGTTTACACACTATCAATTTTGTGGGTGGTATTTCCGCCCAGGAAAATACATGGACAGGTATGGGCGGAAGCGGTATTCCCCCAAACAGTGTAACCAGAGATTTATCGCTGGTTTCAAATCTTGTACTTGATCAGAATACGCCCGGCACAAACACCGGAAATGGTCAAAACATCTATAGCTCTGCTTCACAATTTGGGAGGATAACCTACCAGTTTGCAGATAAATATATGCTTACCGCTACCGTAAGGAGAGACGGATCTTCCAAGTTTGATGAAGGGCATAAATATGGCACGTTTCCTTCCGCTGCTATCGGTTGGCGATTAAAAAATGAATCATTTTTGCAAGATGCTGATTGGCTTTCTGATCTGAAAATCCGGGGCAGTTATGGTGAAGTAGGAAATGAGGCTCCCATAGGATTATTTCAGTATCAGTCACTATATGCAGGGAATTATCCGTCAAATGTAAATGGCGGAGGCCTTGATAACCTCGGTTATCCATTTAATAAAATATACCAAAATGGTATTGCACAAACTCAGCCTGCCAATCCATCCCTGAAATGGGAAACCGATAAGCAAACAGATATTGGCATTGATGCTGCTTTCCTGCATGGTACTTTAACCTTTACTGCCGACTGGTTTCAACGCGATTCAAAAGATTTTCTGCTGCGGCTTGCATCACCCGCACAAACCGGTTATAATTTCATTACCCGCAATGTGGGCAGTATGAGGAATACAGGTTTTGAGTTTGCTGCCAATTACAACGGAAAGGGAGGTAAGGATTTCACTTATGGTATTGGTTTAACATTGACTACCATTAAGAATGAACTCACCAGCATCACATCAGGAACAGAGTTTGTAACGAATTTTGGCGGATTAAATTTAAATGGTTTTCAGGACTGGAATGAATTTACCCGCTCCTATGTGGGTAGGCCGGTGGGAGAGTTTTTTGGTTTACAATCAATCGGAATTTATCAATCCCAGGCACAAATTGATGCTTTAAATGCAAAAGCTCCCGGTGGCATATATCGCCCCGGCACCGTCGCCAGGCCCGGTGATCGTTATTTTGCAGATATTACCGGGGATGGACTGGTGAATGCTGATGACAGGGGACCTATCGGGAATCCCCAACCTAAGTTTTTCGGCGGGCTTAACCTTGACGCCACTTACAAGGCTTGGGATATCAATTTATACTTTTATGGTTCCCAGGGAAACAAGGTATTGAACTATGTTGAAAGCAACCTCGAGAGCTTCGCATCAAGAGGTTCAGAAGGCATTCAGAACGTAAGTATGCAATATTACGAAAATACCTGGACGCCAGCCAATTCATCGAACAGGTATGCACGGGCTGTTGCCGGGGGCGGTGATGCCAGTTCGCTTAGCAATGTTCCATCCAGTGTATGGATTGAAGACGGAAGTTTTGTGAAGCTGAAAAATCTTTCCATTGGATATACGTTGCCAGCAAGTTTTTTGAATAAATATTCCATATCAAGGCTACGGTTATATGTATCTGCTCAAAACCTTTTTGTTATTACGAATTACAGCGGGCTTGATCCGGAAATAGGAATCCAGGGTGGAAATGCAACTCAGAATGGGATTGACAATGGAACATATCCTTCATCCAAATATTTCACTTTTGGATTAAACTTCACATTTTAAATAAAAACTAAATTCGGCTATATGAAACGGAGCATAAAAAATTTTCAATTTCTTCTTACATGATGATGAAAACATCTTCGTGCGTAGTTCCATCTGACCATTTA
>DASUFG010000223.1:0-3360 GCA_036274715.1 Agriterribacter sp. | reverse complement strand
GGCTGGAAATTATTGTTCGATGGGGTAAGTTCAGCCGGCTGGCAGGGCGCCAAAACCGGGAGTTTTCCTGAAAAAGGATGGAGGATCGCTGATGGAAATATTACCGTGCTGGCTTCTAACGGCGGGGAATCAACCAACGGTGGCGATATTGTAACGAAAGATCTTTACAGCGCCTTCGATCTTTCCTTTGAATTTAAGTTAACAACCGGCGGCAACAGCGGCGTAAAATATTTTGTTACACTTTCGGAAAACAATACCGGGTCGGCTATTGGATTAGAATACCAGGTGCTCGATGACAAAGTTCACCCCGATGCAAAAATGGGTATCAATGGCAATAGAACGCTGTCTTCACTATATGATCTGATCACTGCAAAAAAAACAGATCGGTTTGTACATCCCCCGGGCGAATGGAATAAAGGAAGAGTGATTGTTTATCCCAACAACCATGTTGAACATTATCTGAACGGCGTAAAAGTGCTGGAATATGAAAGAGGTTCGCAAGCCTTCCGCGATCTTGTAGCCCATAGCAAATACAAAAAGTGGCCGAACTTTGGAGAGGCGAAAGAAGGGCGCATATTATTGCAGGATCACGGCGATGAAGTGAGTTTCAGGAGCATCAAGATCCGGGAATTATAATGAACCCAAAGATTGTTCATGAACGCAATTTACAAGGAAGGACGTAACAGGGCTATACTGAGTCTCAGCAAAGAATAAACTTTCCGTCAATTGAAACAAACCATTAGAAATAGCAATACACTAAAGAATGCTATTCCAATTTCAGTTTCTCTGAACCCTGCATTGGAACAAGCCAATTTTGAACAAAAAAAACCTCAAAACAAAAAACGGTTATTCACTATTTCGGCATTAGCGGTGTTGGTTGCCGTTTGCATCAGTTTTATCGCCAAATTTTTGGTTCATCTTATCGACCTGATCACGAATATTTCCTTTCATGGCAATTTCACTATAGGGCCGGCAAGTCCGGCCACCAATTCTCTTGGCATTTTTGTTATTGTGGTGCCTGTAATCGGCGGGCTCATTGTTGGCCTCATGGCATTTTATGGCTCAAAAGCTATTCGCGGACATGGAATACCAGAGGCAATGGAACAGGTACTCACCAATCAAAGTAAAATTAAGCCTGCCATCACCTATCTAAAACCTGTTTCAGCGGCAATATCTATAGGCACTGGAGGACCTTTTGGAGCAGAAGGACCCATTATTGCAACAGGCGGTGCTTTGGGTTCTACGCTGGGGCAGTTGATTAGCATTACCCACAATGAACGGAAAATATTACTGGCCGCTGGCGCAACTGCTGGTATGTCGGCCATTTTTGGGAGCCCGGTTGCCGCTATTTTTCTGGCTATCGAATTGTTATTATTTGAATTCTCTCCGCGTTCATTTATACCAGTTGCATTGGCTTGCATTACCGGTGCAGCCGGGCATCATTTTTTATTTGAGCCTGGAGTCGTATTTCCAATGCAGGAAACAATAGCGTTTCCACCTAACCAGGCGCTTTTACTTTACAGCGTGATGGGCATTGTAATTGGCTTATTATCTGTTGGAGTAACAAAAATTGTTTACTTCATTGAAGATGGTTTTGAGAAGTTGCCCATCCATTGGGCATGGTGGCCTGCCATAGGCGGATTAGTGGTGGGCATCGTGGGATATTTTGCTCCCCGAACCCTGGGGGTTGGATACAACAATATTACAGATACCCTTTCAGGATCGCTCTCGATCCGGGTTTTAGTATCGCTTTGTGTATTGAAGTTTATTTCATGGGCCGTCTCCTTAGGCAGCGGCACCTCTGGCGGCACGTTGGCGCCATTACTTACCATCGGAGGTGCAACCGGGGCATTGTTATCGGCACTCATCATTCAATGGTTTCCAGGATCCGGTATTACCATACCGTTGGGCGCATTGGTTGGTATGGCCGCTATGTTTGCGGGAGCTTCCCGCGCATTTCTCACTTCCATTGTATTTGCGCTGGAAACAACAGGACAATTCAATGCGCTATTACCTTTACTAGCTACCTGCACGGCCGCTTATTTCGTTTCTTATTTCATTATGGAAAATACCATCATGACAGAAAAAATTGTACGAAGGGGTGTAAAAATACCCAACGATTATGAATTTGATGTGTTGGAAAAATTAACCGTTGAGCAGGTTTTTGATAACAATGGAATGATAATAAGTGAAGAGAACAGTATCCAGGAAGTACGTGAATGGTTAAGCCAGGAACAGGATTATCTCACCAATTATTTCATCATATCCGATAATGAAGGATCCTATAAAGGGATATTGAGCGCTTCCAACTTATTCGGCAACCATCATGCACCGGAAAACGGAATAGGCTCGCTGGTAAAACGAAAAAATATCTATGCCCGAAATAGTGATACATTGCGTACAGCTGTTGAAACAATGGCCAAAGAAAATGTTGATGTGTTGCCAGTTGTCTCTAATGATAATAACAGCATTCTTGGTATTTTGTCTTACCGGGATATTATCGCCACCTATAAACACAATATGGCCGAACACGAGAAAAAACAGCCCCATATTTCATTAAAAAGACAAGGACTTAAAATTTTGTTACACGGGCAAAAGCTCAGTGCGGTTTTAAAAAGAAAAGAAAAATAAAACCTTTTGTACAGCCGTATTTCAAAATCTTTTATAATCGTATATTACTTACCATATTTAATTTAAATGTTTCGTGAAAAGTAAAAATTGTTTTTCGGGGCTAATTGCCCTGGCTATTGCTTCCGCAGTTTATCTACCAACCTTTGCGCAGGGAACTGTTTCCAGCACCAGTACAACCAAACAGCTACCGGTTGATTATACGGCCCATTTTCAAAACCAGGCGCATTTTGATACACTTTACCAATATGCTGCCATGGAATATGCATTTAAGGGAAAAACAAAAGCCGATTTCCTCAAATGGCAATCAGCTTTCCGCCCGGTGTTAAAAGAAAAGTTGGGGCTTACCACCATAGAAAAACAATTGCCGGGTTATATTCCTAAAGTCGAAAAAAGGAATGTGGAAGACAAAGGGGATTACTTGCTGGAACGCTGGCTGATATGGACAGAACCTACTGTTCCTTTGCCATTTATTTTACTCAGGCCCAAGAACATTAAAGGCAAGGTTCCATTGGTGATTACACCGCACGGACATGGCAAAAATACGGAAGTATATGCGGGTGTATTTACAAGTGAAGCGGACAGCATACATAATATGGAAGGCGAGCGGGATGTTGCGGTGCAGGCCGTAAAGCAAGGGTATCTTGCCATTGCCCCCACCACCAGGGCTTTTGGTGAGACAAGAACGCAGAAAGACATCAAAGAGGATAAAACACACTCCTGTCATATACA
>DASUFG010000222.1:0-2051 GCA_036274715.1 Agriterribacter sp. | reverse complement strand
GTTGGGTGGAAGCCGCAGGATTTGATGGCTTTAATGAAGTGGAAATTTTTTCGAATATATACTGGCAGGAAGACCAGCCTGGCTTTTTAAATAAAATCATTACAGCGTACAAAGCGCACTCATAGTGCTTGAGGTAGAATGGAGTAAAAAGCACAATAGCAATTACACCGTTGAAGTGTGCGAGGCAAGAAAAGCTCAATGAAAATGCCGAAGCCGGCCACAACATAAAATAAGCACCAAAAAAATAGAAAAATGAAAGAACTCAAAGTAGGTATTATCATGAACGGCGTTACCGGCCGTATGGGAACCAACCAGCACTTACTGCGATCTATAGCCGAAATAATAAGGCAGGGTGGTGTAAAAACCGGCGATGGTGAAACCATTATGCCCGACCCGGTACTGGTGGGCCGTAATGCCGACAAACTGGAAAAGCTTGGCGCGATAACAGGCATTAAAAAATGGAGTACCGACCTCGACAAGGTGCTGGCAGATACCCACAACGCGATCTATTTTGACGCGCAAACCACCGGCAGGCGGGCAGATGCTGTTCGCAAAGCAGTACAGGCAGGCAAACATATTTATTGCGAAAAACCTATTGCTGTAGATACCAAAGAGGCGATGGCACTATATGAGCTTTGTAAAAACGCGGGCGTAAAACACGGCGTGGTGCAGGATAAACTCTGGCTGCCCGGTATTTTAAAATTAAAACGCCTCATTCAGCAGGGATTTTTTGGTGACATACTTTCTGTTCGCGGTGAATTTGGCTACTGGGTATTTGAGGGCGATTCTATTCCCGCCCAACGCCCTTCCTGGAACTACAGGAAAGAAGATGATGGCGGTATTATAGTAGACATGCTTTGCCATTGGCGCTATGTACTCGATAATGTTTTTGGTAAAGTGAAAGCAGTATCCTGCCTTGGCGCAACGCATATCCCGCAACGAATTGATGAACAGGGCAGGCCCTATAGATGCACCGCGGATGACGCGGCCTACGCCACGTTTGAACTGGAGGGCGGCATTATTGCACAGTTCAATTCGTCGTGGACGGTAAGGGTTAGGCGCGATGACCTGCTGACCCTGCAGGTAGATGGTACCAAAGGATCGGCGGTTGCGGGTTTACGTGAGTGCTATATCCAGCATTACGGTAATACGCCCAAGCCCGTGTGGAACCCCGATATTCCCCAACCCATCCAGTTTTTTGAGGGCTGGGCCAAAGTGCCCGACCAGGAAACCTACGACAATGCTTTTAAAGTGCAGTGGGAACTGTTTTTAAAACACGTGGTAAAAGACGATCCCTTTCCCTGGGATATGCGCGAAGGCGTAAAGGGCGTGCAGCTTGCCGAAAAAGGACTGGAGAGCTGGAGTAAAAGATGCTGGGTTGATATTCCTGAATTATAAATCATTATTGATACATGAAAAAAGTTGCATTGGTTACGGGTGGCAGCAGGGGCATTGGTTTTGGCATTGCCGAACAACTGGCGGCAAATGGTTTTGATGTTGCCATTAATGGTATGCGGCCCGAAGAAGATGTTGCAGATGCCATTCAGAAATTAAAAGCCTATGGCAATGATGTTATTTACTGCAGGGGGAGCATCGCTTCATCTGCCGACAGGGAAAATATGATTCAGCAGGTACAAGCGCATTATGGCGCCTTGCACGTACTGGTGAATAATGCCGGCAAAGCACCCAATGAACGCAGGGATATTTTGGAAGCCACCGAAGAAAGTTTTGACGATGTAATCGGGACCAATTTAAAAGGCAGTTATTTTTTGATGCAGAAAGCGGCGAACTGGATGATTGAACAAAAGAAAAAAGACGAAAGCTTCAGCGGTTGCATCATTAACATTTCTTCCATATCGGCTACCATCGCCTCCGTGAACCGCGGGGAATATTGTTTGTCGAAGGCCGGGCTGAGCATGGCTACACAATTGTTTGCGGTGCGACTGGGTGAATTTAATATTCCCGTTTTTGAAGTGAGACCGGGTATTATCCGTACGGACATGACAGCGGGTGTGCAAGAAAAATACGACAAATTAATTGCCGAAGGTTTA
>DASUFG010000221.1:0-2122 GCA_036274715.1 Agriterribacter sp. | reverse complement strand
CCACCCATTAATTTTTTAACCTTATGCTCATCAATATCAATACAGGTGACTGTGTTACCTGTTTCTGAAAAACAAGTTCCCGTAACTAAACCTACATATCCTGTTCCAATTACTGCAATTTTCATTTTTACCTTTCAATTTATTGGTTAACGTACTCTATCACTTTCGAGGTAATCCAATTCAGTTGTTCTTCATCTAATTCCGTGTGCATGGGTAAAGAAATCACCCTTTCGGTTAACCAATCCGTTACCGGTAATTGGTAATTACCACCACCAAAGGCCTCAAACATTTTTTGCTTATGTGCAGGTACGGGGTAATATATCATGGAAGGAACACCATGTTTAGCGAGATATTCATTTAAACCCTGCCTGTCTACGTCGTTTAATATTATTGTATACTGATGAAACACGTGGTTGGTGTAAGCCGCTGTAAAGGGAGTGGTGATTTTAAGCTGACCAGTAAATGCTTTATTATAGTATTCGGCGGCTTTCTGTCTTGCCGCTATATACTGATCCAGCTTTTTAAGTTTAATATTCAGTACCGCTGCCTGCAAAGTATCTAACCTTGAATTGCATCCCACCATCTCATGATAGTAACGTTCCTTTTGTCCATGGTTAACAATCATTCTTAAGCGATCGGCCAATCTATCGTCATTGGTAAATATGGCTCCCCCATCGCCGTAACAACCCAGGTTTTTAGAGGGAAAGAAAGAAGTACAGCCAATAGTACCAATGGTACCCGATTTCTTTTTTGATCCATTTTTAAAAGTATAGTCGCAACCAATCGCCTGGGCACTATCCTCTACCACGTATAGATGATTTCGCTCAGCAATCTCCATGATCGCTTCCATGTTGGCAGACTGTCCATACAAGTGGACGGGAACGATAGCCCTGGTTTTAGGAGTAATCGCGGCTTCTATCGCCGCGGGGGAAATACAGAAAGTTTTCGGGTCTACCTCTACAAAAACCGGTTTCAATCGCAATAAGGCAATTACTTCTGTAGTGGCAATAAATGTAAAGGACGGCGTGATGATTTCATCCCCAGGCTGCAGATCAAGAGCCATTAGCGCAATCTGAAGGGCATCGGTGCCATTTGCACAGGGTATCGTATGTTTGGAACCCAAATAAGATCCAAGATTTTGTGCAAAATCCTGCACCGGCTTTCCGTTGATAAACGCACAACTATCTAAAACATCATGAATAGCCATATCCACATCTGCTTTGATATGTTCATATTGCTGTTTCAGGTCTACCATTTGAACAGGACGCATATAACCCTCCTTTTTATAAATGGGTGCAAAAATAGTAAAATATGTATAGGATAAGCAATAGGCATTAATTTTGTATCATACTTTAATCCTTATAAAAGTGATCATAACATTTTACAATCTATTTATTTCTATTTACGGAATTGGCATAAAACTAGCGTCCCTGTGGAATCCCAAAGCAAGGAAATGGGTAAATGGCCGAAAAGATTTTTTCGAAACCCTTACAAGGACTACTAAAAATTTGCCAAATGATAACACTACTACGATATGGATGCATTGCGCGTCCTTAGGAGAATTTGAACAGGGCAGACCGGTTTTAGAGAAAATCAAGGCGCAGTACCCTCAATCAAAAGTTGTTGTCACATTTTTTTCGCCCTCAGGATACGAAATCAGAAAAGGTTACAAGGGTGCGGACATCGTATGCTACCTCCCCCTGGATACCAGGATAAATGCCAAAAAATTCATAACACAGGTTAATCCTACACTGGTGCTTTGGGTTAAATATGATTTTTGGTTGCATTATTTGCAGGAATTAAAAAGGAAGAAAATTCCAACCCTCCTCATTTCCGGCTTATTCAGAAACAAGAACTTCTTCTACCAATCATACCAAAGAAAATGGCTTCACTGCTTTACGCATTTTTTTGTTCAAACACCCGAATCGGCCAAAAACCTTGAAGCGCTGGGTTTTAGCGACAACGTAACGGTTTCGGGTGACACCCGCTTCGACCGGGTCATTGAAATTGCCCAAACTTTTGAACATATAGAGCCGGTGGCTGCTTTTTGCGCCGGGCATAAAGTGCTGGTTGCCGGAAGTACATGGACCGAAGATGAAGAAGAATTGACTCATTATGTGCG
>DASUFG010000220.1:0-4251 GCA_036274715.1 Agriterribacter sp. | reverse complement strand
CTGCATAATACTTTTGTTTCTACCATCGAAAATGCCAAAGGAACAGGAAAACTCTGGTGCTCGCAGGCTTTTAGCTGGCAGCTCAGCAATAAGTTTGATGTACCCGCAGTGAGTTTCAGGAATTACAAAGGAATGCCAGGTAAAAAATATAAAGACACGCAATGGCACCTGAAAGCCATCAACAAAACCAAAGCATCGAAGGTCCGCTTTTTATCCATTATACAGGTCGCACAAGGCGGTAAGATGCTTCCTTTCGAAGAAACAGCAAACACTGCAGATGTAACAAAAATAAATATCGGTGGCTGGGAAATTGATGCTGCGCTATCATACGATTTGCCGGCACAATTACAAATCCGCTCATCGGCAGCCAATACCGCTTTTACTGCCTATGGCTCATCAATAAAATTTGAGAACCAATGGTATAAAGGCGAACACACTGAAAGTTCAATGCTGGTAGAACGGGTGAATGGAAAAATAAAATTTGATGAAGCGGTTGATGTGCCGGTTGCCCCTACCAGGTAAAGCGTTTACACAATAACTTATTTCAGATAAATGGACAACATGAAAAAGACAATAGTATTGCTTTTCGTATCGTGCTTAATGATGTTTGTGTTTCAGCACCCATCCCTTATGGCACAAAACGGGCGCAAAACAAAACATCCGCTCAACATCCTGTTTGCTATTTCCGATGATCAATCCTTTCCGCATGCTGCTGCATATGGTCAACCCGCTTTTCACACACCGGTGTTCGACAGCATAGCAGCAGCCGGCATCCTGTTTACCAACGCGTTTGTTGCCGCCCCTCAATGCAGTCCCTCCCGCGCAGCCATACTTACCGGGAGGCAGATATGGCAACTGGAGGAAGCCGGAACGCATTCCAGTTACTTTCCTAAAAAATTCCCGGTGTTTACAGATGCCCTGGAAAAGGCGGGGTATTTTATTGGTTACACCGGAAAGGCATGGGGACCTGGAAATTTTAAAGACGCAGGTTGGAGCCGCAACCCGGTGGGACCTGGATACAATAGCGAAAAAATAAACAATCCACCCACCAGGGGAATCAACCAAACAGATTACGTAGCTAACTTCTCAAACTTTCTTTCTGAAAAGCCAGCTGATAAGCCTTTCTTTTTCTGGTACGGCGGCCATGAGCCGCACCGCAATTATGAGGAAGGCTCGGGCGGGGCCGCAGGGTTCACTGCAAAGCATCTTACGGTCCCTCCTTTTTTACCCGATAATGAATTGGTGAAGAATGACATGCTGGATTATGCATTGGAAATTGAATGGTTTGATAAACAACTGGGCAAAATGCTGACCTTGTTGGCAGCAGCGGGCGAATTAGAGCATACCCTCATTGTGGTTACTTCAGATAACGGAATGCCATTCCCTTATGCCAAAGCCAACCTGCAGGAGTATGGCGTTCATGTTCCGTTGGCCATATGCGGGCCTGTTGTGAATGGTAAAAATCGAAAGGTGGATGATATGGTGAGTTTGACAGACCTCGCGCCTACTTTCCTCGACCTTGCCGGCATACCTTATTTTGAAGGCATCACAAGTAAAACATTAATGCCAATACTTGTTAGCAATAAGTCGGGAATTATCGATACCACAAGACAATACGTACTCACGGGGAGAGAAAGACATACTCATGCGCGTCCGGATAATACAGGCTATCCCGCACGGGCCATCCGTACCAAAGATTATTTATATATTCAGAATTTCAAACCAGCCCGCTGGCCAATGGGCGATCCACCACCTGCAAGCCAACCCGCTATAACCGGCAATGCGGATATGAAGCCTGTTGATGAGGGTTATGAAGATATCGACGGTTCTCCCACTAAATCATACATGATAAAAAATAAGGCCGGTGAACCCTCACTTTTTCATTTGAGTTTTGAAAAAAGGGGCGCCAATGAATTGTACGATATTAACGCGGATCCGTATTGCTTACATGATCTTTCCGCGCTACCCGATATGCAGCCTGTGCTGTCAACACTTAAAAAAGAGTTAGAAAAAAAATTAATAGAACAGGGCGATCCGAGGATGACCGGCAACGGCGATATTTTCGACAGTTATCCCCGTTTTGGTTTGATGCGTCCATTCGATGGATTTAAAGAAAGAGGGCAATACAACCCGGCATTTAAAAAGCCATAATTTATTCACCCGGCATGAACGTCAAACATAAAAAATGATGACACATAAAAAAACATGGCGAAACTTTTTTTGTTGTTTTATCATGATGATAGCAGGTCAATTGTTGGCCGCCCAGAACACCCAACCTCCCAATATTATTTTGATATTGACAGACGACCTGGGCTGGAGTTGTTTTTCTTCGCCAATGGATGATCGCCTGCCCGATTCAAAAAGTGATTATTTCGAAACTCCTAATATTGACAGGTTTGCGCAGCAGGCTATGCGGTTTACCAGGGGCTATGCGCCCGATCCCATCTGCACGCCCAGCAGGCGAAGCATCCAGTTCGGTCAAACTTCGATACGCCAGGGCGACGAAACTTTTCCTGCAAACTATGCACCCGGACATGCTGCCAGCCTTTCCATTCCACAGGCATTAAAAGCGGTTAACCCCCGGTATAGAGCGGCGCATTTTGGTAAATGGGACCTAAGGGCAAAAATAACCCCGGCGCAGGTGGGATATGATGAGAGCGACGGCGATACCGGGAATAAGAATGGTGATATTTCGCAGGACAGGGAAGAAAAATGGTTGAAGCATTATATTACCGGCAACCCCAAACAAATGGACAGCATCACCAGCAGGGCTATACGGTTTATGATGAAGGAGGTCAAAGAAAAAAGTCCATTTTACCTGCAGGTATCGCATTATGCCACGCATGTAAATTTCGAATCAAAACAAGCCAGCTATGATCAATTCAATGCTAAAACGCCGGGCAGGAAGCATACAAACCCGGCATGGGCAGCTATGATCAATGACCTCGACGCCAGTATCGGCAACCTGCTTAAAACGGTGGAGACGCTGGGCATCGCAAATAACACGTATATATTTTTGATGGCCGACAATGGCGCGGTTGAATTTATTCCCCCGGTAAAAAACCGGCTCGATCCCGCATCCGCTTTCGATGCTCCCATGCGCAATTACCCGCTTCGAGGAGGCAAGTGGACCTTATATGAAGGGGGTATCCGCGTGCCTTTTATCGTGAAAGGGCCTGGTATCAAAGCAGGCAGTCAATCCGATGTTCCCGTAGCCGGTTGGGATTTACTGCCAACATTTGTGGAGTTGTGTGGAAATGCAAAAAAGCCAATTGCAAATGTGGATGGTGGAAGTATGGTTGCCGTTTTAAAGAACGGCGGCTGGGGAAAAGTGGAACGCTTATCGAACGACTTCTTCTTTCACCGTTACAATAACGGCTACCCGCATTCCTCAATTATTGCAGGTGATGATAAACTGATAAAATTCTGGAAAACGAATAAAACGGAATTGTACAATATAAAAAACGATATTGGAGAAACCCATGATATTTCAAAAGAACAACCTGAAAAGGCAAAAGCATTGGAAGATCAACTGTTGAAATACATCAATGGCGTAAATCCAGCATTAGCCAAACAATATTAATTGTATTGCGTATGAAAAGAAGAATCGGTGTAGGAATACTGCTGCTTTGGTCGGGCTTATCCATCGCACAAAAAAAAGAGGGAACACCCATTGTCATTATTATGGCCGACCAGTTACGAACAGACGCATTGGGCGTACTAACACCCAACATCAATTCGCTAAAAAAAGACGGCGTGAATTTCAGCAGGGCCTATTGCGCTGTTCCGCTTTGTGCGCCTTCGCGTGCCTCCTTTTTTACAGGGCTGTATGCTAACCGAACCGGCTCCCTTATTAACCCCTTGGAAAAAGAAGATGAAGCCTATGGCAATACCAAAGCCGGAATACCCAACTTATATGGGTTGCTGGAAACAGGTTGGGACAGTCACCACATCGGGAAACAACATTTTTTTACGGAGGAGAAAATTGATGAAGATCCCCAAAGTAAAACAACCTGGATCACCCAAAAAACCTACAGCGATTGGATAAAAACAAATAAGAAAACAAAACCCGGCGGCAAGCGATATAAAGACAATGCGCCTGAAATTGTATCAGGGGCGCATACCCGGTTAAGGTCTTATTCCACGCCGGATTTTGGGGTTTACAAGGATGGGGTCAATTATTTTCTCGATCACTATATCGCTTCAGAAAGCATAGCCGCCATTAAAAACAGGGATAAAAACAAACCCTTG
>DASUFG010000219.1:0-3967 GCA_036274715.1 Agriterribacter sp. | reverse complement strand
ACTAACACGCCGTAATGTGATCATCATTTTTATGTGCATCGAATTAATGTTGAATGCGGTGAATTTATTATTGGTAGCATTTTCTAAAATGCATTACCTGGCAGCATCCACTTTCGATGCGGCTACAAAAACGGGAACAGACGCGCAGTTGTTTGTTTTTTTTATTATGGTGGTAGCGGCAGCCGAAGTAAGTGTGGGACTGGCAATTATTGTAATGATGTACCGAAATACCCATTCGGTAGATGTGAATTTTTTGAACAGACTAAAACATTAAACGTTCAGGAAATAAAGTAAGAGTATTCTGCATTTTATTTTTTGACCTTGATTAGAACCTGATATGAGCAAATTAGTTTACCTGGTCCCCCTGTTTCCGCTGCTGGGCTTTCTCATCAACGGACTGGCAAGAAATAGTTTATCCAAGTCCCTCACCGGCATTATTGGCAGTGGGGTTATATTCCTGTCTTTTATAGTAAGCCTCGTATTGTTTTTTGATGTAAAGTCCGGGCATAGCGGCATTGTAAAACTTTTCGATTTTATATCCATTGGAACATTAGAGATTCCTTTTGCTTTCCAGGTAGACCAATTATCGGTGATCTTCCTCCTCATTATAACCGGTGTAGGCTTTCTTATACATGTATACTCCACCGCTTATATGCATGAAGAATCATCCGATCATTTTGCACGGTATTTTTCTTACCTCAACCTTTTTGTTTTTTCCATGTTGCTGTTAGTGCTTGGTGCTAACTACCTCATTATGTTTATTGGCTGGGAAGGCGTGGGGCTATGTTCTTACCTGCTGATCGGGTACTGGTTTAAGAATACGGATTTTAATAATGCTGCAAAAAAGGCATTCATTATGAACCGCATCGGCGACTTTGGTTTTCTGTTAGCAACATTCTGGATGATTCAACATTTTGGTTCATTAAGTTTTGGGAATGTATTTGCCAAGGCTTCCGCAATGAAATTAAATGATGCCGTTTTGGTGGGGATTACTTTGTTGCTCTTTCTTGGCGCCGCAGGCAAAAGCGCCCAGATACCTTTGTATACCTGGTTGCCCGATGCCATGGCTGGTCCTACCCCGGTGTCTGCACTTATACATGCCGCTACCATGGTTACCGCTGGCATATATATGATAGCAAGGAGCAACATTTTGTATACGCTTGCCCCCACAACACAGGGAGTAGTTGCCGTAATAGGGCTGTGTACAGCCATTCTTGCCGCTACTATCGCTTTAAAACAAAATGATATTAAAAAGGTGCTGGCTTATTCAACCGTAAGCCAGTTGGGGTATATGTTTTTGGGATTGGGAGTTGGGGCTTATACCGGCGCGGTTTTTCATGTCATGACGCATGCATTTTTCAAGGCATTATTGTTTCTCGGTGCGGGTTCGGTTATTCATGCCATGCATCATGAACAGGATATCAGAAAAATGGGCGGATTGAAAAAGCATCTGCCGGTTACGCACTGGACTTTTTTAGTGGGTTGTATTGCCATTGCGGGTATGCCACCGTTAAGTGGCTTCTTCTCTAAAGATGAAATTTTAGCCGCGGCATTTTCAGCAAACAAAATGTACTGGGTGATTGGAGTATTGGGTGCAGCAATGACGGCTTTTTACATGTTCAGGTTATACGCCACTACCTTCCTCGGTAAGTTCAGGGGTACGCACGACCAGCAACACCATTTACGCGAAAGCCCTAAAGCCATGACCTGGCCATTGATCATACTTGCCATTCTTGCCGCCATTTCTGGGTTTGTGGGAGTTCCGGAGATATTAGGTGGGCACCATGAACTCGAGCATTTCCTTGCTCCTGTTTTCGCAGGATCTGCAGCATTGCAGCATGGGCATCATCCAGACCATTCAACAGAATATATGCTGATGGGTGTTTCCGTGCTCATTGCAGCAGTTGCCATTTTATACGCAGTGAACAGGTTCAGTAAAAAACCGGATTTACAGGATGCAACGGGATTTGGTAAAGTGTTGGAAAACAAATGGTATGTTGATGAACTGTACGATGGGGTTATTGTAAAACCGTTGCGCAGTTTGTCGTTGGTATTAAACAATTTCGTGGAAAAGATGGGAATTGACGGCATGGTAAACGGGGTAGGCAAACTGATCCACTACGGTAGCCGCCAACTCAGGTTATTGCAAAGCGGCCAGGTTGCCGCTTATATTTTAATGATGGTAGTTGCGGCCGTTGTTTTATTTATTATTCAATTGTTTGTATTGTAAGCTATGAACCCTAACGACGTATTCATTACATTTCCGGAATTGCTGATTTGGTTTCCCCTGCTTAGCGGATTAGTAGCTTTTTTTCTGTCTGAATCAGATAAGGCAAAAAGGTGGGCGGTCATATCTTCATTTATTACCATTGCTATTGTAGCCGCAAGCCTTTTTTTTACCGAAAAAAAATACATCAATTTTAATAATGTAAGTTATGTGTGGATGCCGTCCCTGGGTAGCAGTTTTGCTCTAATGTACGATGGTATGGGGCGTATGCTGTGCCTGTTAACCGCACTGGCCTTTCCACTTGTATTTGTGTCAACCTATAACAACAACTACAAGAAACCTAACCACTTTTACGGCTTAATGTTACTTACGCAAAGCGGTTTAATGGGCGTGTTTTGTGCAATGGATGCGCTGGTGTTTTATTTTTTCTGGGAGTTGGCACTTATTCCCGTTTACTTCCTGTCATCGCAATGGGGCGGGGAAAAGCGTGTACAAGCCACCTTTAAATTTTTCGTGTATACGTTCGCAGGATCTTTATTGCTGTTAACAGGTATTATTTATGTTTACCTGCATACGCCCGAAGGCACGTTTTCATTAAATACATTTCTAAAAACGAGGCTTCCTTTGGGGCAGGAGAAATTAGTGTTTTGGCTGTTTTTTATTGCCTTCGCTATAAAAATGCCCATATTCCCGTTTCACACCTGGCAGCCCGATGCCTATGAGCAATCGCCAACCGCGGTTACCATGATACTCAGCGGTGTTATGGTAAAGATGGGGGTATTTGCGGTTATCCGTTGGCTGATTCCGGTGTTCCCATACGCTACCAGTCAATACGCCGATCTGATCATTGTTCTTTCGGTAGTGGGAATGATTTATGCTTCCTGCATTGCATGGGTACAGGACGACCTTAAGCGACTGGTGGCATATTCTTCCATTGTACACATCGGGTTAATGTGTGCCGCCATATTTTCACGCACCCAAAGTGGGATGGAGGGCGTAATGATACAGATGTTCAACCATGGCATTAATATCATCGGATTGTGGATCATTGTAGAACTGATAGAGAAACATTTCGGCACGCGAAAAATTTCGGAACTGGGCGGCATCGCATCCGGCGCACCGGTACTTACTGTTTTTATGGCAATTGTTGCCTTTGCCAATATCGCCCTGCCGCTTACCAATGCCTTTGTGGGTGAATTCCTGATGTTTAATGGATTATTTGAACGTGGTATATGGATTACTGCAATAGCCCTGGTGAGTATAATATTAGCAGCGGTATATACGCTGAATATGGTACAAAAAGTATTTTATGGCGATACCCATGCCATTACTGTAAAAAGTGCAGGTTTGCTTAAAGGCAATGCGGCAGCGGCCCTTACGGTGATCGTGATTATTATTTTTGTGCTGGGTGTTTATCCAAAACCATTGATGGAACTCACAAAAGGCACTATCGCCAATGTGCTGAACAGCTTGGGAGGATTGTAAAAAGGGGGAGAGGTGTTTGGTATTAGGTATCAGGTGTGAGGTAAAGGGTATCGGGTGTGAAGTAAAGGGTATAGGAAAGGGATTGGGAACAAGCAGCGTTGAAATACCCGTCATTGGGCGGACTTTCAAAAAATCGAAACAACAACTCAAAACGGGTTTATTTAATATTATGAGTTCAATTATATTATCGGCTTTATGGGGTGTGTTAATGATGTTCAGTGGGATTTTCTTTAAAAAGAAATCAGCGGCGAAGTA
>DASUFG010000218.1:0-7421 GCA_036274715.1 Agriterribacter sp. | reverse complement strand
GCCATTAAGTGACAAAGTTGGAAGTTTGGCAAGTTTGTAACGCCGTAAATCATACTCTTTCAGCGCCACCCCAAGTTCAGCATACTGAAAATCCCGCCGCTTTGAATAATCGAAGTCGCCCATATCAAGTATACCATCTTTTATCTGGTCGCTGCTTATTGAATCGGTAAGCGTAAGCGAATCTTTAACAGGCATCCCTATCAGCACTTTCAATCCCATGTATCCATTGCGGATCTGCGTTAGTGCCGCTATCTTTTCAGTTTGAAGATTGGCGATCTGAACGGATAGCTTGTCAATATCCAGATGTTCTGCAAAGCCGTTGTTAAACATGATACGTGTATCGTGCTGCAATTTCTCAAGCAGTTCAATATTTGCATCCAGTAACTCAATTTGTGTTTTACTGGCTACAAGTTGGTAATACACTTTGGCAATATTTGCCCTGATATTTTCCTCGGTAATCTCCGCCTGTTTCGTGGAGAAGTCGATGAGCGTATTTCTCGCCTGCAACCCCACAAAAACCTGTCCATCAAAAATGATCTGGCTTAACGAAAATCCCACTGATGCATTGTACTTGGTTCCGAACTGGGCAGATATATAATCAAAGTCGGAAGGCATAGTTATAGGATTTCCATTACCATCCTTTACTCCTTCATCGATGAGTACCTGGTAAGTTGCCGGGGAAATAAAGTTGGGAATGACCTGTGTGGCTACCGCAGGATTATACGTAGTGAGGACGCTGCCATAAATTTGCGGGTAGGCCATGCCGGTTATTTCCCGGTTTACCTGGCGCTGAACCTGAATGTCGATGAGCGCATTTTTTACCTGCACATTATTGTTCCTGGAATATTCTATTGTTTGTTGCAGGGAAAATGCGTGTTCGGCGCCAGTGTTCTGTTGCGCATGCAAGGCGGTGCAGCAAAAGGTAGCACAAACCATGAGTCCCCACTTTGTCAATTTCCAATCTTTCAAATTCATATATGTTTGTTTTGTCTTTGAAGTTGATATTTCTGGATAAGTTTCTGCCCTTTGGGAGTGGTTAGCCCATACAAAAAATGAATGGTAACCTCTTCCATAATGGCACTAATATTGAACTTTCCTAAGGGGAAGGTGTCGGTGTTGAATAAAAGAAATACAGTGGCAATTCTGAACCGGGCGATAATTTCCGTATCAATGTCTGAACGGTATAGCTGCATTGCTATACCTTTTTCAAGGTTTTCTTTTATCTGTTTGTACAAAAATTTGTTCTTGTGGTTGTTCAGTTTTTCATGAGCAGCCGGATGATATTTCTGCAGGTCGTACACAATGGTAGGATTCATCGTCCTTAACATTTCCTGCACCATATCCATCGCCACAAATACTTCATGAACCGGGTTTTCGCTGGTTTCCCGCTGCATCGAACATTCCTCTGCATTGGCATTCACTACGATATCAATTACACTATCAACAAGGGCATCTTTATCCGCGTAAAACTGGTAAATGGTTTTTTTACTCATGCCCAACTGCGTGGCAATTTCGTCCATGCTAATACTCCGGATGCCATATTTCAAAAACAAATCATGCGCCTTTTGCGCGATTCTTTCCTGTATCTCCATAGCTTCAAAATCTGGCACAAAACTATGGAAACTTATTTTGTTACCAAAGTTTCCACCCTTTTTTTTAAGATTTTTGGATAAGCGGCAAAAACCGGATGACTTTTATAAAAAAAACCGGATAAAATTTTTAACGATGCTGAAGGGAAATAGGAGGCTTTTATTGGTCACGACACCGCCGTTACACCGCAAACTATTTGGATAGTACCTGCTACCCGTTAATTTTACAGTCTCAACTACACAAAATGACTGCAAAAAACTGGGTAAAAGGGCTGTTACAGATTTTTTTACAGGGGCTCATCATCCTTGCACCCATAGTAATAACCATCTGGGCATTAACATCGCTCTTTAATTTTGTTGACAGGATTTTGCCAGACATTATTGAACGGATTTTTCCTCAACTGTCAATCTATTACCTGCCTGGCATGGGGTTTATCGTGGCGATCCTGATTATCCTGCTGGTGGGATATGTTTCCTCCTCCTTCGTGGTAGGAAAATTGGTGGAATTATTTGACAATATTCTGCAAAAAACCCCCGGTATAAAAATCATCTATTCTACCTTAAAGGATTTTTTTGAAGCTTTTGCCGGGAATAAGAGAAAATTCGATAAATCCGTTTTAGTATCCATTGAGGCACTGGATGTATGGCGGATTGGCTTTATAACGCAACAGGAAGTAAACGAATTCGGACTCAATGAATTTGTGGCCGTATATGTTCCGCAGTCGTACGCTTTTGCAGGTCATTTGTATTTTGTAAAAAGGGACAGAGTGAGAATATTGACAGATATCAGTTCTGCTGAAGCCATGAAATTTGCTATTTCCGGCGGAGTAACAAGTATTGATGAAGATATGCATGCACAACAAGCCAGGGAAAGTAAAGAACCGACTGCTTAAAGCGGTTTAAATGGAAGATAAAAGCTGGAACATTGACCTCCGAATTTTTTGATTAACCGATCACATTTGTTTACATGCCGATGGAGATGGAAGTAAAACTTGAAAATATTCAACAGTGCGCCCGTTCTTTCTGGCAGGAAGTGCGGGGAACCGTATTTGCTTTTCATGGTGAAATGGGTGCGGGGAAAACCACTTTCATCACGGCTTTGTGCGCAGCCAAAGGAGTAACCAGCCATATCAGTAGCCCTACTTTTTCCTTAATCAACGAATATACTTATACAGAAGATGGAGTTTTGAGTCGCATTTTTCACATTGACCTGTATCGCCTAAAGGATGAGGAAGAAGCTATAAATGCGGGCATCGAAGATTGCTTTTACTCGGGAAACATTTGTTTTGTGGAATGGCCTGAAAAAACACCTGCTCTTTTACCCGAAAATACCGTACACATTTACATATATCCGGTAAATAACCACACGCGGATGTTGAAAATTGATTTTAGCCGGTAAATTTTTAGTAAATTGTTCGCTCAAACCTTTCCACAATATGCCGGCAGAAAAGCCATTTGTAGGTACATCATTCAGCTACGAAACATTAGAAGAAACGTTAGATATTAAGCCACGGGAAGCACAACTGTTAATCGGGATTCCTAAAGAAAATTCTTTCCAGGAAAACCGTATAGCGTTAACCCCCGATGCTATTAATGTATTAACAAATAATGGGCACCGTGTTGTGGTTGAACATCGTGCCGGGGAGGGTGCGCATTTTTCTGAAAAAGATTATAGCGATGCCGGTGCCAAAATCGCTTATCATAAAAAAGAGGTTTTTCAGTGCGACCTCATTATGAAATCGGCCCCGGTAAACGAGGAGGAAACTCACTTATTAAGACCGGACCAAACCATCATTTCTCCCATTCACCTGCCTGTAATGAAAACAGAAATTTTACAGTGCATGATGGAAAAGCGGATTACCGCGCTTTCGTTTGAAAATTTTAAAGACGATTCAGGACATAATCCCATTGTTCGCAGTATGAGTGAAATTGCAGGGAGTGCGGTGATGTTGCTCGCCGGCAATTATTTAAGCAACGCGAACAATGGTAAAGGAATGCTGTTGGGCGGTATTTCCGGCATTCCACCTACCAAAGTGGTTATTATTGGTGCGGGGATTGTTGGGGAGTACGCGGCAAGAACCGCACTGGCTATGGGCAGTAGCGTAAAGGTATTTGATAATAATATCTACAAACTTAAACGCATGCAGGGCAATATTGGTGTGAGAATGTGGACCTCTGTAATAGAACCCAAAATTTTAGCCAAACAGTTAAAAACCTGCGATGTGGCGGTGGGCGCCCTTTCTTCTTTTGGTGGGCGGACACCTATCGTTGCCTCGGAAGAAATGGTTTCCGCCATGCGAACCGGAAGTGTGATACTTGATGTATGTATTGACCGGGGCGGCTGTTTTGAAACCTCGGAAATCACTTCGCACGAAAGTCCGGTATTTCTTAAACACGGGGTTATTCACTACTGCGTACCTAACATCCCTTCTGGATTTGCACGCACTGCTTCCCAGGCCATCAGCAATGTACTGATGCCTTTGTTGCTGGAAATCGGCGACGAAGGAGGGCTTGAAAAATTAGTTTGGCATAAATTTAATATCCGCAGCGGCATCTATCTTTTTAAGGGAGCACTGACAAATATTTATCTCAGCCAACGCTTTAATTTAAAATACACCGACTTAAATTTATTGATCGCCAGCAGGAGATAGCGGGTGCTTTTTAACAGCACATCATCACTTATAGTCATTCATCTGCAACTGTTGCGAACAAAAGCTATATTCTGCTTTATCGTTGCTGCTCACTATTACCAGCCGGCTTTGGCAATAGGCAGTAACCAATTGATGATATAAGGCAATACCCTCAGCATCAAGGTTTGTACAGGGCTCGTCGAGCAATAACACAGGAGTGTTGGAGAAGATGCATTGTGCTAATTTTAGCCGTTGCTTCATGCCACTGCTAAAATACCGGATCTGTTTGTGAGCTGCTTTCTCCAAGCCGGTGACTGCAATAATATCGGGAATAGTTAGCGTGGGAACTAAAGGCTTAAACTGCTGATGAAAATGCAAAAATTCCTGCAAAGTCATTTCTTCTATCAGTTCGAGGTAAGGCGCCGCGATTGATAAATGCTGGTACACACTATCCTCTTCAACCGGGAGTTTCGTGATTTCGTCATGGTACGTCACTTTTCCCTCATTTGGTGAAAGCGCCCCCGCTATAACCTGTAGCAGCGTTGATTTTCCTGAACCGTTGGAGCCTGTAATGGCATATGATATGCCGGAGGAGAATTGAAAATTGAGATTCCGGAATATCCAATCCCGGTTGAACCGTTTGCCGGTATTAGTCAGCGATATCGTCATCCACGCTGTTTTTAGTGTAGCGTTTAATGATTCCGCGCCCGCTTTCACGGATAAAAGTTACAATTTCATCGCGTTCATCCGTAGCCGGAAATTCTTCTTCGAGTATCTCTACAGCCTGCGATGTGTTTAAACCCTTGTTGTATATCGTTCTGTAAATATCGAGTATATGGTTAATCTTATCTACAGTAAAGCCCCTTCTTTTTAAACCAATAGAATTTACGCCGGCATAGCTTAATGGCTGACGGGCCGCTTTTATATAAGGCGGCACATCTTTGCCTACCAGCGAGCCACCACCAATGTAAGAGTGCGCGCCAATTTTAACAAACTGGTGCACGGCACACATGCCTCCAATAATAGACCAATCACCCATCATTACGTGACCGGCCATTTGTGTATTATTGGTAATGATACAATTATTGCCAATAACGCAATCGTGTGCAATATGGCTATATGCCTGTAGCAGGCAGTTATTGCCTACTGTTGTTTTGCCCCGCTCTTTTGTGCCCCGGTTTACCGTAACAAACTCGCGGATGGTCGTGTTATTTCCAATTTCCACCAATGAATCTTCACCTTCAAATTTTAAATCCTGGGGGATAGCGGAGATAACCGCGCCAGGAAAAATGCGGCAGTTTCTACCTATGCGTGCCCCTTCCATAATCGTTACATTGCTGCCTATCCAGGTGCCTTCCCCTACCTCAACATTATGATGGATTACCGTAAAAGGGTCAACCTTTACATTAGTAGCCAGTTTGGCATTTGGATGAATATAAGTATGGGGATGAATCATGGATGATTATTTCTTATTTTGGTGTTGGCCGCCAGGATTTACTAGATATAAAAAACGTCAGGCCTTTTTCCTGACGTGAGCAAAAGTAAGGAAAAGATAATATTAGTTTGTTACCGTTTCACCAATTGCGCCATTAATGTGGCTTCGGCGGCTATTTTATTCCCTACATACACCGTTCCGCGCATTTCGCACATACCCCTGCGTATGGGGGCCGATAACTCCATTTTAAGAATCATAGTATCGCCGGGTAATACCTTTAGTCTGAACCTCGCATCGTCCATTTTAACAAAATAGGTGTCGTAATCTCCGGGAGGAAGTGCATTGATCGCTAATATACCGCCCGTTTGCGCTAAAGCTTCAATTTGGAGCACAGCAGGCATTACAGGGTTTCCCGGAAAATGTCCCGTAAAAAAAGGTTCATTAAAGGTTACATTTTTAATGCCTACAATGCGCGTGTCTGTTAATTCAATAATCTTATCCACCAGCAAAAATGGGTAGCGGTGTGGTAAGGTTTTTTCGATTTGCTGGCTGGTATATACAGGCACCTGGTTGGGGTCGTAAACCGGCACATCAAGCATTTGCTTATTTTTTTTGATGTGCTGTTTTATTTTTTTTGCAAAACTCACGTTAGAGGAATGCCCCGGGCGATTGGCGATAATATGCGCTTTTATGGGCGTTCCGATTAAAGCAAGGTCACCGATGATATCGAGGAGTTTATGCCGTGCAGGTTCATTAGGGAACCGAAGTTCAAGATTGTTTAGGTAACCACCGCTTTTAACCTCCATTTTATTTCTGCCAAACACTTTTCCCAATCGCTCCATTTCTTTTTCCGTTACTGGCTTATCCACTACTACAATGGCATTATTGATGTCGCCACCTTTTATCAGGTTGTTATCCAGCAATGTTTCCAATTCATGCAAAAAGCAAAAAGTGCGACAGGGAGCGATTTCATCGGTAAACTCAGACAAATGTTTCAACCCCGCATGTTGTGTTCCCAGAACAGGACTATTAAAATCAATTAGGGTGGTAATTTTATATTCTACGGCGGGCATAGCCACCATGTCTACCCTTTTTTCCTCATCATAATAGCTAATATTGGAATCAATCGTGTACCACAGTTTGGCCGCTTCCTGTTCCAGTATGCCGGCTTCTTCAATAATTTCCACAAAAGGGGCAGAACTCCCATCAATAATGGGTATTTCAGGTCCGTTTATTTCAACCAAACAATTGTCGACGCCGGTACCCACCAGGGCTGCAAGAATATGCTCTACAGTACTCACTTTGGCACCATTTTCCTCAAGCGTTGTACCTCTTGAGGTATCGGATACGAGATCACAATCTGCTTTTATAATAGGCTGACCAGGCAGGTCGATCCGCTGAAACTGTATACCAAAGCCTGCATTAGCAGGTTTTAATTCCATATCCACATTAATGCCTGTATGCAACCCCGTTCCGGAAATTGCAACTACCGATTTAAGTGTGTGTTGTTTGTCGGGGTTAAAATTAGCGACCATTATTCCTCGTTTGTTGATGCGCAAAGATAAGGAATATGGGTTGCGCTGTAAGACCCATTATTTAACAGCGCCTTTAACCACATAGCAAAACAATAGTGCTGGGAGCAGAGATGATTGCGGGTGAATATCCGGTGATGGGTGCGCTATACCTTCTCAGCCATCAATTGTTTTACCAAAAGTTCCAGTTCCTGGATCCTCTTTTCGAAGTCGGGCAATTTGCGCGTAATAGCCT
>DASUFG010000217.1:0-3197 GCA_036274715.1 Agriterribacter sp. | reverse complement strand
AAAAAAATTATGGTGTCACTTTTCCGATGGCCGCCAAGATTTCTGTAAAAGGTGATGATATACACCCCTTGTATAAATACCTGACTGACGAAGCAGAAAAATTAGGCATTGATGATCCGGTAAAATGGAACTTCACTAAATTCCTGATTGACGAACACGGAAAATTGGTTACGGTATTCTCCAGCAAAGTAACTCCAATGAGTGAGGATATATTAAAGTACCTGAACTAACCGGTTCATCCACACATATATAATGCCTGCATTGTACTTGATGCAGGCATTTTAATGTACGCAATCGGTTGAACAGCTTTTGGCGCCCATTTTATCGGTTCCTTGTACTAACTTGGCAATAAATTAAAGGCAATGTTCACCATAGGAAAGGATCAACAGAACGGATTTGATAAACTCATGTTAACGGATGACCATTCGCAGAGCAAAGTAGAAATTGTACCGGGTTGCGGGGCGATGCTGCATGCCTTTATGGTGCAGACTGAAAAAGAAACCCTTAATGTTATAGATAGCTATTGCGACAAAAAGCAGTTTGATGAAAAAACCGAGCCGGAAGGGTTTAAGGGATTAAAGTTGTCTCCATTTCCGTGCAGGATACAAAATGCCGCTTACACTTTTAATGATCAGCACTATTACCTCAATACAACGGGAACGAATGGCATAGCACTTCACGGATTGCTATTCAAACAACCTTTTGAATTGGTGGAGCAGGAAGCAACGGGCGATTTTGCACGGGTTGCCCTGGTTCATAAATACAAGGCCGATAAAGCGGGTTATCCCTTTCCATATACATGCACTGTTGAATATATCCTTGAAAAAGAAAACACACTCAAAGTAATTACCACCGTTAAAAATACAGGCCCTTCGGCGATGCCCATTGCAGATGGCTGGCACCCTTATTTTTCATTTGGCAGGCCGGTGAACGACCTTCAACTTCAATTCCAGTCGAATGAAATGCTGGAATTCGTAAACCTTATTCCTTCGGGTAAAATATTACCTTACAAAACGTTTAATCTTTCAGCAACCATTGGTGAAACCACATTAGACAATTCTTTTTTACTGGACTTCACTAAGCACCAACCCATGTGTATTTTATATGACCCAACTACACAATGGCAAATAGAGATAAGCCCCGATAAAAGCTATCCTTATTTACAAATCTACATTCCCCCGCACCGCAAAAGCATCGCTATCGAAAACCTCAGCGCCCCGCCCGATTCATTTAATAATGGTATGGGTTTAATAACGCTTGAACCGGGAGCTACAGCAACCTTTTCAACGCAATTTGCAGTGAGGAAAAACGGGTAATATCCCTTTATGCGGAACATCTACTTTTCTCCAGTAAAAAAAACTGCACCCATTACAACGAATGGATGCAGTAAGTAACCACCCCCCATATTGAAAAATCTGAAGCCGAAGGATCGACATCTATTGGCGCCAGCCTGTTCGTCTCAGGAATCAGTCTTACTTTGTTCATCTTCTTTTCGAAACGTCGAATCAGCATTTCACCGTTTAATATAGCGATTACTATTTTTCCATTAATGGCTGTTACCGACCGGTCAACAATAACAAGATCGCCATTAAAAATTCCGGCTCTGGTCATCGCATTTCCATTTACCTGCATTAAAAAAGTGGCCGGCCTATTGCGGATAAATTGAACATTCAAATCAATCCCGCTTTCCGTGCCATCTTCTATGGCAGCGCCAAACCCTGTATCCGGATAAGTGGTTCCCGATCTATCCAACTGGTTCGATCCCATGTCAACGGGCGGGTAAAAAACTTTGTTATCCATATCAATTAACTTTGAATTACTAATTTATTTAGTAAATTTATACTAAATATTTGATCACCCAAAATGGATTATATGAAAAATGATATCCAAATGCTGCCCGGCTATCGTACCAACGAATACCTGCTGGTGTTAAGTCCGCACGAGGAATTGTGGAATAAAATTGTAAAAGTAAAAGAGTCCTTTTCTGAAACCTATCAATGTGCACAGGCAAAATGGGGAAAGCCGCACGTAGCGCTTGTAAATTTTGGGCAGTACGAAATGATGGAAGCCCGGATCATCAACCGGCTCAAAACCATCGCCATGGGTTATCCGGCATTTAAGGTGGAAATGAAAGATTATGGCAGCTTTCCTTCGCATACCATATACATTAATGTGACGTCAAAGGTTCCGATCCAAAATCTCACGAAACATATCCGCTCGGAAACTCAACAGTTGATGAAGCTGAACGATGATAACAAGCCACATTTTATGATGGAACCGCATCTCACTATTGCCCGCAAACTGGCGCCCTGGCAATACGAGAAAGCATGGCTCGAATACAGCAACCGCCATTTCAGGGGCCGCTTTATTGCAGACGGTATGCTTTTGCTTAAACGCCGGGTAGGCGAAAAAGCGTACCAGATCGCACAGCGCTTCGGGTTTCAGAATCTACCGGTACTTACAAAGCAGGGAGAGTTGTTCGGATAAATATTTTAACCACGGAGGCACTATAACACAGGGAAACACAGAGTTCACCGGCAAACGGCTGGGTCATATATTGAATTTCCAGGTTCCGTTGATGACAGATGGAATAATGAAAATGATTTTATAATACCGGATCACAGGGCAATGATGATACAAATCATTGTATCGTGAACCTCCGTATCTCGATGCCTCCGTGGTTCAAAAAAAGAACGATATGTTGAATAAACTAAAAAAAGATCATTATAAAGTAGCTGCGAAAGACAAGCAGGATTCCGAACAATACCTTCATGGACGTGGGGCACAGATCAATACAAAAAACCGCTTCCTTAAAGACGAGCGCACCCGGGAGCACATAGAAGCCATTGATGATTGGTCGGAAGATAATACGCCTACGCAATACCTCGAACAGCAATCGAAAACCATTGTGAATAAGGTGGACAGTCCGGATGTGGGCATGGCTTACAGTATGAATGCGTATGCCGGATGCGAACACGGCTGCATTTATTGTTATGCCCGTAACGTTCATGAATACTGGGGTTACAGCGCCGGGTTGGATTTTGAAAGAAAGATCATTGTAAAAATGAATGCTCCGCAGCTATTACGCAAACAGTTTATGCATCCCAAATGGGAAGTGATGCCCATCATGCTAAGTGGCAACACGGATTGCTATCAACCGGCAGAACAGAAGTACCGATTAACCCGGAGCTTGCTTG
>DASUFG010000216.1:0-9705 GCA_036274715.1 Agriterribacter sp. | reverse complement strand
GCTGGCCGCCAAAAGTCGCCATGTGATCATACCTGATTCCGAATTCCGGTTTCAACTTTGCCAGTTCAGCTTTTCGTTCCAGGTCATTTACTTCCATGCTGCGGTTGAGCACTTTGATGTCGCTTCGTTGTGTTAACAATGCGGAAGAATCGAACATACTCCTGTTAAAATCAATCCACGCATAATTCGTATCTACCACAAAAGGCATGTCCACATCACGATTCATCACCGTATTGATGGCGATACGCTTTTGAGCAATCTCATTGTTGAACAACAGTTTCATATTCTCTACGTTTGACAAGGCCGCCTTTGCCTTGTAATAGGCGCTGATTTTTCCTAACCCGTTTTTGTACCGGATCTCCGCGCTCTGCATCATAAACCGGAGCAGCTTATCATTTTCATCCAGCACTTTTAACTTCTTCTCCAGCACGACCCAGTCGTAATAATTTTTACGGGCGGTATACAGCAATTCATTCCGCACCACATCCTTCGTTTGTTGCTGAATGGAAGACTGCGCACTCATATAGGTAAAATCGGCATCCTGCTTCTTCCTGTTCGGAAACATCTGCTGGGCCGAAATCATAAACATCCCCATACCGGGCATGCCATCACGGGATTGCCATTTGCCAACATTATACGGTGTTTGGTAAAACCCTGCCCCCAGTTCCGGCACTGCCCAGTTGTGAGCGCCTTTGGCGGCTTCATCCATTGCCCGGGCTTCGGCATCCAGCATCTTAAATGAAGGATGATTTTGCTCGATAGCTATCTTAATGTCATTCATGCTTAGCACATCCTGTGCATGTACTACATCCATCATCGACGCACACCCTGCCATGATTGCAAATACATGGATGTGTATGTTCTTCAATTTTTTCAGCCTCCTGTGTTTCATATTGTTCTTTTTGCTGCGTGTTTAATGTTTTGTTTCCAGCACATCAATTTTCCCGTGTTTTCGTAGTTCATATTCCTTCGCCATTAAAAAAATCAAAGGTGTTACCAGCAGGATATGCGTGGCGGAAGTAAGCACCCCGCCTACCATTGGCAATACAACCGGTTTCATCACGTCGCTGCCTACCCCATGGCTCCAGAGTATGGGTATAAGTGCAAACAGCGACACGCTCACCGTCATGAGTTTCGGACGCAAACGTTTTGCTGCCCCACCGATAACCGCTTCCCTCAAATCCTGCCGGGTAATGGTTTCTTTTGAGTTGCCCTTTTTTTCCACTAACTGCTGCATGGCATCGTTGAGGTAAATGACCATCACGATTCCCGTTTCCACTGCCAGTCCGAACAGGGCGATAAAACCCACGGCCACGGCAACGGATAAATTAACACCCCAGAAATAGATCATGAAGGCGCCACCGACCAGGGCGAAGGGGATGGAAATGAGGCTCAGGAAAGCTTCGCGTGCCGAATGAAAAGCGAAATACATACAGCCGAAAATAATGAGCAGCGCGATGGGCAAAATCAACTTCAGCGTTTTCTCACTGCGCATCAGGTTTTCATATTGACCGCTCCATTCCATGAAATATCCTTTCGGCAATTGAGTGAGCATATTGTTTAATTTCACTTTGGCGTCATTTACCGTACTGCCCAAATCCCTTTCCCGCACATTAAATAAAACCGTACCCCGCAGCATGGCGTTTTCCGAATTAATCATGGGCGGACCTTCCGTTATAGCAACATCTGCCACTGCATCCAACGGAATGGGGCCATATTGCATGGTTTGTACCTGCAGGCGTTTGATGGCTTCGATATTATTCCTGAAATCCTGTCCAAACCGTGCATTTACTGAAAAACGGCGACGGCCTTCCACGGTGGTGGTAAGTTGTTTGCCACCCAGCGCTATTTCCACCACGCTGTTTACATCGTCTACCGTTAAGCCATAGCGGTTGATTTCATTTCTTTTTACGGAGATGTCGATATATTTTCCGCCGGTAATAGGCTCCACATACAAATCCTTAACACCATCAATTCCCTCCAGTTCCTTTTTTATTTTTTGGGCGAAATCATAAATGGTATCCAGGTTCTGACCATACACTTTCAGTCCAACATCGGTTCGTATACCCGTAGAAAGCATATTGATGCGGTTGATGATGGGTTGCGTCCAGCCATTGGTAACACCGGGAATCTGCAGTTTGGCATTCAATTCATTGATGATATCATTTTTAGTGATGCCTTCCCGCCATTCATGTTGAGGTTTGAGTAGCAGGATGGTTTCAATCATGCTGATCGGCGAATTATCCGTCGCTGTATTTGCCCTTCCGGCTTTACCCAATACATTTTTTACTTCCGGAACCGATCTGATGATTTTATCCTGCACCTGCAGAATCCTTTTCACTTCGCTGTTGGAAACATCGGGTAGAGTAACCGGCATAAAAAGAATGGAACCTTCATCCAGGGGCGGCATAAACTCCCGCCCCAGGCTCATCAACAAAGGAATGCTGATCGCAAGCGCGAGGATATTAACGGCCAGTGTGGTTTTCCGCCATGTAATGCAGGTTCTGATCACCGGTTCATAGATCTTTTCTAATATGCGGTTCACCGGGTTTATGTTTTCGGGCCTGAACCGCCCCCGCATAAAAAACGAAATCAGCACCGGCGCAAGCGTAATCACCAGCAAGGCATCTACCACCATAATAAAGGTTTTGGTGTAGGCCAGCGGATGAAAAAGTTTGCCTTCCTGCCCGGTTAACAAAAACACGGGTAGAAAAGAAGTGATGATAATTACGGTAGAAAAGAAAACACCTCTCGATACCTGTTTACAGGCCTTCTCGATCAGTTGCATGCGCACCAGTTCCGGAATACGGTGGTAGCTGCTTCTGCCCGATATTTTGTTGAATAGTTTGTTCATGTGTCACTTTTTTATTGCTTTTTGCCACATGGAATTCACCATAAAAAATTATCATCGTCTTTGGTATAAATTATTCGATAATTTTTATGGTTCATTTCATGTGCTATGATTTAGGCGCCTGGGCATTTTGATAGTCTGATAAATGACGATAAGCATTCTCGCTCATGATAATACCGTTATCTACTATAACGCCTATGGCCAGGGCAATACCGGTGAGCGACATAATATTGGAAGAAATGCCCAACAGGTTGAGCAGGATAAAACTAATGGCAATAGTAATCGGTATTTGGATGAGAATACTCAATGCACTGCGCCAATGAAATAAAAACAGGATCACAATCAGCGCCACGATGGCCATTTCTTCTATCAATTTGGATTTGATATTGCTGATGGCCGCTTCAATTAATTCGCTGCGATCGTAGGCTATTTTAAACGCTACTCCCTCCGGCAGTCCTTTTTGTACATCCTTCATTTTTTCTTTCACTGCTCTGATTACCTTGTCTGCATTTTCGCCGTACCGCATCACTACAATGCCACCTACCACTTCCCCTTCGCCGTTTTCATCAAAAATGCCAAGTCGTAAATCGCCACCCATCTGCACCGTACCAATATCTTTCAGCCTTACCGGGATGCCGTTATAATTACCTACAGCGATACTTTCGAGATCTTCTTTATTTTTGATATATCCCAGTCCGCGAATGATATACGCCATATCACTCATTTCAAATTTCCGTCCGCCCACATCATTGTTGTTGGCCTTCACTTTATTCATCACATCGAGCAGGGAAACATTGTAAAACTGGAGCTTCACCGGGTCAATCACCAGTTGATATTGTTTTTCAAATCCACCAAAAGAAGCTACTTCGGCCACACCCGGAACCGTTTGCAAGGCCAGTTTAACATACCAGTCCTGCAATGCCCGCTGTTCGCCGAGGTCAATATCCTTAGCATCAAGCGTATACCATAATACATGGCCCACGCCGGTTCCATCCGGACCTAAGGTGGGTGTTACGCCGCCGGGCAGCAGACGTTGGGCGTAATTCAACCGCTCCAGCACCCTTGTTCGTGCCCAGTACACATCGGTATTGTCTTCAAAAATCACGTATACAAAACTCATCCCGAACATAGAGGTGCCCCTGATGTTTTTTACCTTCGGGATGCCCTGCAGGTTACTCACCAGGGGATAGGTTACCTGGTCTTCCATGATCTGCGGCCCGCGACCCGACCATTCGGTAAAAACGATAACCTGGTTTTCGCTGAGGTCGGGAATTGCATCAACCGGGTTTTTCTGAATATTCAAAATTCCCCAGGCAAGCAACACTGCCGCCATCAGTAACACCAGGTACCGGTTCATTAACGACCATGAAATAATGGCTGGGATCATCATTTTTCTTTATTAATAGTTGACAATTGGAGAGAAGAGCCTTGAGCTATCAGTTGTGAGCCATCAGCTGTGAGCTATAAGGTGTCAGCACACAGCAATCAGCTATAAGCTTTGAGTTGACGGCTGCAAACTCATTCGCAGTTGTTAACTTGTATTGATTGTATTTCATTTTCAAATTTTCACATTTCCACATTTCATGATATCAGCCTATACAATACACCTCTTCTTTTTGCTTATTGCCTTTGGCTCATTTCTCTTTGCCCTTTGACCTTTGTCCTTTGCTTATTGCCTATTGCCTATTGCTCATTGCTGAAGACTAATTGCTCCTTGCCTATTGCAACACTTCCTCCACACTACCACATTTGTCCATCATTGGGCCATAGTATGGATTCTGGATATCCTCTGTTTCACTCAGCCACATAGAACCATCGTTGTACATCGGGCAATGATCATGGTATAAAGTCATACCCGCTCCAAATCCTTTTACCAGTTCGTACATATCTTTACTCATCCCTGCAAAATGTTCCCGCTGGGGATCAAGCTCGCTTTTTCCGATAAGTTCTGCGTGTTCTTTTAAGTCATCGGCTATGTTGTCGTACATATTTTTCTGCTCTTCCGTGAGCAGTGATTTGTCAAAATTTTTCATTGTGGCTTCCATCTTTCCTGCAGCGGTGGCAGCGCCTGCTTTATCATCGCCGGTTAACGCATTCTTTACTGCCAGGTAATGTTGTACCAACGATTTCATAAACACGCGAACGCCGGCATCAACATTGGTAAAAGTGGGTGTAAGTGTTTTTACATCCGTACTACCTGCAGTGGCATGCTCCGGCATCGTCATACTGTCGTGGTTCATATTACCACGGTCGTTTTTTGAAGAATTGCTGTTGCAGGAAACAACCGCTATTGCAGCAATAGCTGCCAGCATAATGATTAAATTTTTCATTTTTTTATTTTATAAGATGTATGAAGTTGTGCTGAAATAATATGGTGCATATATACATGCCAATAGCCCGGCAAATGATTGCCTGGCCTAACTAAAAGAGGGAAATCTAAATAAGGAAAACGCAGTTGCGCAAGTAAACCGCCACCCCGGTTTTATTGGGTGGTGCATTGCTGATGGGATTCTTTTCTGTGATACTTGAAATATCAACAACAACGGATTGGAAAAAAGAAGCAGAAGCAGCGAGGGATGCAGCCTGCATGAATTGAAAAGCAGATTCAGCGGTTTTTTGATCCACATCGCTTTTCAACATTTTATGTTCGTCTTTACAGCAATCCTTATCTTTTTTAACCGATTTTTCCATGCCGCATTTGTGGCAAACATTCCCTTTCCCATGTCCCAGTTCCCAGCCCGCTGTTTTACCCATACAATAGTGCATCGTAAATGCAGCACCGGTGGAAGTGCCCATATACAAAACGGCTAATATGGCGGCGAGAAACTTTTTCATACTGCTATAAACGCAAAATTATGGCTATTTGATTCAAACTGTTTGTAAAATTTTGTAATGTTTTTGTAATTAAAGGTGTATTATTTTAGAGTGAACCTGGTCCTCATCCTCCCAGAGATACATCAGTTGCTTATTGCCCATGGGTTTTAATACCGGCGTTGTACCTTTTCCTACAGCGATTTTCCTGCCCCGTGGCAATAAACATTGCAGGCTGTCTTTTTCGATCCAGGCATACACATTCTGCCTGTTCACGGTTGTCATTGTGCAAGCTCTCCCCTCCCCGATCGCTTTTTCTTCAGCACCGGGTATGGAAGTATATATTTTTCCTTTTCTATTCCAAACCGTTTGAACCTGGTTGTCCTGTACAGTCAATCCACCACCATCCATCGGACAACCATTTAACGCCCAACTGCCGGTTCCTAATTTCTCCGCAGCAGAAAAACGGAGCCCACCATCCTTCGAATGTGCGAGGTACATATCCCTGTTTCCGTTCAACCAATTACGAAACATCACATATATATCATTGCCTTTTATAACTACCGAAGGCTTGCAACATTCGCATACCGTAGTATCCGGCGATTGATATACCACCAGGTTCTTTGACCAACTTCTTCCACCGTCGGTTGAGCCTGCGCCAAATATTTTATTGTGCCCGTCGCGCAGGTCGAGCCAAACTGCAAAAAGATGCTCCCCATCACCACTCAGTGCGGTAAATCCTTCCTTTGCGATGGTGTCCACATCATTAACCCTTGCTGTTGGCATCCAGCTTCCCGGACTAGCTTTCTGGAAGGAGAAAATATCACCTGCGGTATTGCAGGCAATGATGGTTAGTCCATGTGATGTGGAAGCGATCTGCGGTCCGCGCATATGCGAGGCCACCAGGTGGGGCAATGAGGCCACCAAAACCGGCTTTGAAAAGGACTCATCTTGTTTGTTGTATAGCGCGTATAGAATACTATCACCGCTACCAAAAACAATATGTGCATTTCCTGTGTCATCGGTTGCCGCATTGGGCATTTTACCTATGCCGATAACTTGTGCATCATGGCGGACCGGCTTTGAAGAATTGTTACAGCCCATAGCCAGGCAACCTATAACACCTGGAAAAATGAACAACCAGTATTTCATCATATTCTGAATATGTGGCAAGATTTTGTGCCTGGGCAAGTTAAGGTTTCCCGCGCAGAAAGTGCATACCCGATTATATGCTATTGTAATCGCTATTTTTTACGGCAGAAAATAAAGAAACGATTGTTTTCAAATTTTCGTAAATTCACCATCGATTCCCGCAATTGCAATTTCTAAAACTTCACTATAAAACGATCTGTTATGAAAAGTATGCATTTCAGTACCAGTAAAATAGCGGCCGCATTCACAGTCGGCTTTTGCCTGTTCGCCTTCAATGTTAAAGCCCAGGATGAAACAAAAACGGTTTCCGGAGAAGTACTTGATATGGCCTGCTACATGGCAAAAGGCGCCCACGGCGAAAAACATAAGGGCTGTGCCTCTGCCTGTATAAAAGATGGCGCACCAATGGGTTTACTTACCAGTGATGGCAAAGTATATTTACTCGTGGAAAACCACAATAAAAAAGAAGTATATGCCAAGGTGAAAGATTACGCCGGTGAAAAAATTTCTGTAACCGGAACCGTATCCGATAAGGGCGGATTACAGGGCGTGATCGTTGATGATATGAAAAAGAATTAATTCAGTTCACTTCTATTTTGGCTACTCATTCTTTTAGCTGAACGGTTAACTGTGCATGCAGTTAGCCGTTTGCTTTGCCAGGGAATGAGTGTATTTATTGATAAACTTCGAATGCCTGGCAAAATCAGCCCATGCCCGCTTACTTCTTATCACTGTTAATAGCCATAACGAAATTTGCCCGGTTACCTGAATTCTTTGGCAGAAGTGCAAAGAGTGCTTACATTTATCAGAACCTGCCTTTTTGGCGATCCCCGGTAAATGAGAAGATGCTTTTACAAAAACGATCTAAAAACAGCAATAAAAGAAAACGGTTAGCCCATATCGTGGCAGCCAGCGTTATTCTTATTCATGCTTATGAAAAGTATGAAAACGGTCATAGTTCCTATCCCTGGTTTGGTATTGCCGGGTTAATATTCCTGTTTATTGCTTTGCTTCATGGCGTTGTTGAGAAAAAAGCACCCTGGATTGATGGCGTCTTTTTTACCATAGAAGGAATACTATCCATTATCATTGCGCTTGACTATTTTCATTTAGAAAAGAAAGCCTTGCCGTATGTATACCTGTTCTTAGCAGTATTTCAATTTTTTATGGCATTTTGGAAATCAAAAAAAGGAATTGAACGGCATAAATTACATCAGTAAGCCATCGTTTTAAATAGCATCCATACATTATTGTCGCCGCTGTTTTTAAATATGTATCGGCAAGTTGTGAAAGATCGAAATAAGAAAAATATTATGTTCATCTCAACAGGAGAATATTCCTAAAATATAGACCTAATAACAGCCGGTTCTTTTAGTGAATTATAAAGTCCGCGGATTCAAATAAAAACATCATCGATTGATCGCCGGGGTTTCTTAATTTGTGATGATATGCAAAAAATACACCTGCTCCTTTGCCTCATTTGTTTGAGTGGTGCAACCCTGGCACAGCAATTTCCCGACAGCTGGACGGATGGAAAATACTACACCGTTAATGGTGCTAAGTTATACACGGTAACGGTTGGCGAAGGGCAACCATTGATTGTTATCCCGGGAGGGCCCGGAGGTGCACATCCCGGGTACCGGTGTTTTGATTCATTAACCGTGAACACCAAAATCCAGCTCATTTATTTTGATGCGTTTGGAAGGGGTAAATCCGATACCGCAAAAAATGTTAGCGAGTATTCATTGGAACGCGACATTGAGGATATTGAAGGATTGAGAAAAGCGATGCGGCTCGATAAAATAAACCTGCTGGGACATTCTTACGGGAGCCTGGTGGCGCAGGGTTATGCGGTAAAATACGGGCAGCATGTAAGTCATTTGATCATTGCCAATGGGTTTCACAGTTATGTGATGTGGCAGGAAAATGACAACAACAGCAACCATGAAATAAAAACCAACTACCCGGAGGTTTGGGACTCGTTGATGAAAATGAGGGAACAGGGCATTATTTCGAGCGACAAAGTGCACCAGGATATTTATGGCGCTGTTCCTTATGGCTTTTTGTATGCGTATAACCCCAACAATTTTTTAAGCCGTGGTAAAAAAACTTACCCCAATGCATTTAACTCCAAATTATACTACCAGATGGTGGGTAAGGATGGCGATTTTTTTGTAGGCAGCGATATTGGAAACTTCGACTTTAGAAAAAAGTTGAAAGACCTTACCATGCCCATTCTCATTATCGCCGGTCGTTTCGACCGGGTTGCCGTTCCGTACATGCAGGTAAAGTTTAAAGAATATTGTCCGCAGGCCCAGTTTGTGATGTTTGAGAAAAGCGGGCATAATCCACAGGTAGAGGAACCTGCAGCAACATTTGAGCTGATTAAGACTTTTTTGACGAAGGAGTAGTATTGGATCTTTCATAAAACGGGCAGGTGCTTCCTTCATGAGAGTGACAATACAACTTTAGGGGCAGGCGCTTCCTGCGTCAGCGTTAACAAAAAATTGGTGGTGCAATAATGTATATCATCCCTTGATCAAAAAATCTGCGCTGTCAGAAATGCTTTCCGCTTTCTCCAGCAACAAATCTCCGGTGAAAGGCACGATCGGTGTATAGCTGCTTTGGTGAATATCTTTATAGGGTTTGTTGGTGGCAAGATTATAGGCAGTAATAATAGACCAGCGCGGTTTATCGGATAAATTCGCTGCTGAGGCATGCAATACATTACAATGAAAAAAAGCGGTATCGCCGGGCTCCATTTCCAAAAAATCGAGCGGCATTATTTTCAATGCTTCATTTACTTTTTCCATATCGGCGCCTACCTGTTCGCCTGCCATTTGATGTTCAATTCGACCCATTTTATGTGAACCCCTGATCATTTGCAGGCA
>DASUFG010000215.1:0-10299 GCA_036274715.1 Agriterribacter sp. | reverse complement strand
ATTGGGTTGTACCATCAGTTCCTTTTGGGTAACGGTGAACTGCTGCGCATAACCCATCGCCAGTTCTTTGGTATGAGCCAGGGTCATCAGCTTCCATTGCGTTAATGCTTCGGGCATGGTAAAACTGACAGAGATATTTCCGGCGCTATCTGTTGTAAGACCAGGGAAAAAGAAGGCGGTTTCGTTGAAGTTTTTGCGTGTGATCGGCGATGGGGCTGGTTTCGGCGCGACTTCTTCAATTGCAATACCCTCTGCTTTTGCCACGAAAGAAAAAGACCGCTTTTCCTGTAAATCACCCTCCATTTCAGCTTGAGGTGGAGCTGCTGCCATTGCCACTGCGCGTTTTTGTATTCCATACCCGGTAACCACAACATCATTCAGTGTAGCAACTCCCGGGTTAATTAACATGTCGTACCTTTTTTCATAAGAAATATTTTTTTCAGGCATAGCATTCCTTTCCTGCGATTGTACCTCCACAAATGATTGCCGCCCGCTCCAGTACGTACTTGAATAATATTGCGGCCATATAGCAGGCAAAGGCCAATTGTGTGGCTTGAATTGATCCAGCGATGCATCATACATCGACGCCAGCATTTCCGCTGCCAATTTTTCACCCTTATTGCCGCTAACCTTCACCTGCCATTTTTCTTCACTGCCCGGTTCTACTTTATCGCGGAATGTGCTGAAGCTGATGTTCAGTTCCTTATTCCTCCAGGGTACTGAAATGATTTGGTTGCTGCCATAAAAGCGATTGTCCTTTACAAAAAAATGAGCCACACCAAATCCGCCACGCTCATTTTCCGTAATGGGAAAATTGAAATTTTTCTTTTCACTATTTAAAGTAAAAAAATGATAACTGCTGTTCTCATTGTTTGGCGTAGTCGAATTTTTGATTGGCCGCGGAACAGGCTGATCTTCTGTTTGCTTATCGATCTGTTGAATGACAAATATATCTGCCGCTGAAGTACCAGTGAGAATGTGTGCAGTTTCTCCCGGTTCCAAATTGGTTTTAGCCACCGCTTCCCATTCATAGGCGGGAGCGGGAATCGTTTTGGCATCAGCATCGTATAATTGTATATATGCCACCGTTTTTACCTCGCCGCCATCCTTATCTTTTGCCGTGGCTTCAATGGTGTACCAACCCTGGGGGAATTTAAGACCTGCCTTGCCGGCAGGCAGGTTGGAAATTTTAAATTTGAAATTCGGCTGTGTTGTAAATGTGTCGGTGTAAATGGCTTTTTCTTTTTTCCAGTTGTGGTGGTCGGATTCATCTTTGTATTCGTCATGCGGAAAGAATTGGATGAATTCGGCTTCGCTGTAAATGAACTGGTCTGGTTCTTCCCAATACCTGCTGCGGATGAGGCGCTGCGGCGTTTGTAATGGATAAATACTAACGGTTGCTTTTACCGCCTGCCATTCGCCTGATAAATTCTTGCTGCTGAGGTCAAGGATTGTAAAGCTGTCGACCGGCATTGGACTTTGCGGAAGGTTGATATCCAGCACCAATGATTTATATCCAACCGGTATTATCGTGGTGTTGCTTCTTGTTTCGCCATTAATATCGGTAACATCTACCTGTACCGTGTAATCGAAAACCGGGTCGAGGTTTTTATCCAGGGTAAGATCGGGGATAGCTGTAAAACTGATGCTGAATTTTCCGTTTGTATCCGTGGTGGTGGTGCCATTTGTGATTTCCATGCTGCTCGTACGTGGCATGCCACGTTTATAGTATAGCCAGGGATAAATGAATCTCGCCTGGCGCGTTACACGATAAACAACCGTTGCCCCATCTATTACATTGCCCGCATAGGCTTTGGCGAATCCGGGTATACTAACGGTATCGTTCACGGCAAAGCTCTCTTTGGGTTGGTCGAGTTCCACCGAAAACTTAGGACGTTTGTATTCTTCTACGGAAAAATATGCAGTACTCTGTTCATAGTCCTCTGCAGTAATATTAAAATTTCCGGTTAATACATTTTGTGGCAGGCGAAACTGCCCGTGAATAGAACCGTATTCATTCAGCGTGAGTATGATAGAATCAACCACCTGGTCGTTCTCGTCATTTAAATAAACTTCCACCTGCTTTCCTGTAATGATGGTGGCTTTGCGGGTTTCTTTGTTTTTAGTAATGCCAATGCCTTTAAAATATACGGTTTGCCCGGGGCGGTAGATGCTCCTGTCGGTAAAAAAATAAACACGACTGTTCTTCTGTTCAAAATCCTCATCATCTGCTATTGCATAAGGATCATACCGGTTATAGAGATATTGGTATTCATCCATAAAAAGATGGTCTTTCTGCCAGTTTATTTCCAGTTTGATATTGTGGTTTTCTTTACCCGGTTTCTGTATGGTAAAAAATCCATTTTTATCTGCGCTAAGCAGTTCTGCCTTTTGCAATTTATTTTTCCTGTCGCTGTAGTCATATGCGGATGTCCATACCTGCACGCTGGCATTTGCCAAAGGCTGCCCGCTATTGCGGTGCAGTGCGAAATAATCGGTTTCGTTATTAATAAAGCTGATGTTGGATACGTAAAAATATTGTGCTGCCAGCAGGTTGCCGTTAACATTGAAGTCATCGTTTATGCTGGCCAACAAGGCATATTCCCCAACGGGTAATGCGTCTACTTTAATTTCAACGGAATGGTTACGGTAATCTTCTGTACCTGGTAATTCCTGCGTCCACTGTTTTAGGGCAGGTATGTCTGACAGCCTTGACCAGTACGCCTCACTATTCCGGTTTTGTAGTTGTGCCTTTACGTTCTTATCAACCGCAATGATCCTGAAGTGAACGGAAAAGCAATTTTTATAATTCACCAGGGTGCGGAAGGCTTCGCCCGGTATATTTATTTTTTCAGTTTGAAGTGCCAATGATTTCCGGAGGATGCTGTTGAGCAGGTTTTGACAATTGGCCGCACCCTCGGTTTTTGGGAAGTCTTTAATGGCGCGTTCACAAATTTCTTTTGCAGACTTGTATGCGTATTTGTCCTGTTCATTTCCTTTTGTATCATCATAAATATTTCCTTTGTTATAATAATATTGTGCCAGCAGGTACCAGGCCTGCGACGCGGCGGGTTGCTTTTCATATTGTGCGGTGATATGCTTTAACGCCATTTGGTACACCTCTTCTTTTTGAGGCATTACCGCCTGCCGGTATACAAACTGCAGTCGCCGTAAATCCGCATCAATTAAGGCATCGTAAGTGGGATCGTTGTGGTGAAAAGATAAAAGCTGTTGATGGATGAGCAACGCTTTATAGTGTAGCGCGGCCGTATCTTTTGTAATAAATTTGCGGTGAATGAAATCGGACACCGGGTCAAACGCGGCATTTTCTGTCATGTTGAAGGCGTAAGCCGGTTTGGTAATATCTCTTTCATCATTTTCAAAATAATCCAGCGCCCGGTTTGCCAGCAGGTCGTATAAAGTGGGTCGAAGTGTACGGGTATTCCCTTTAACGATAATCGCGTCGTAGTTTTCCAGTTTGGTTTCCTGCAGCAATTTCTCATCCTGTAAAGAAGCGAGGTAGAGTTCACTTATTTTAGCATGCAGGTCATCCATCGTCCAGGTGGCAATATCTTGCTTATTGAAACCGGCGGTATTGGTCCTGCCGTACAATTTCCAGCGGTTATCCCGGAAATAATTCCAGTACATCTCAGCTGCGATGGATTGCAATATTTGTGTTACCGGTTTTGACGATTCATTAATTTCTGCTTCTATTTTTTGTATGTGTTCGGGTTCGTCATCAGCTGCCGTTAGCTGCTCAAGATTCAATTGGTAGATCACAGCCTTTATCAACTGGGCATCGTTCTTTTCTTTTTTTGCTTTGTTGTAAATCTTCTGCACTTCAGTGGCGGCCGATTTGGTGAGTCCTTTTTTATTGAGCAATTGATCCACTTTTTTCCAGGCACTGTCGTATGTGTTCATCTTCGTTTGACCTTTAGCGTACATGAATAAAAAAATGGATAGTGTATATAAAATAACATGTTTCAAAAACGCCATAACTATTGCTTTGATGGTATTCAAAATTACTGGTTGAGTACTAATGGTAAGTACGCTTTATGGATATTAGATGCCATGATGGGTGGGATTACATAAAAGGTATCAGGTGTTAGGTATCGGCTATCAGGTATGAGCTATCAGCTTTGAGCGGTGACACGAAAAACTACAAACCACAAACTACAAACTTCCTTATATCACCTGCACAATCAGGAACTTCAGGTAATTGGTATTTTCCATGCCGGGAATAATAGGATGATCGGGCGACTGTGACTGGAAGGTTACCTGGCGCAATTTACGCCGCACATCTTTGGCAGCAGCTGCGATCGTTTCCAAAAAAAGTTCCGGGTGCACCAGGTTTGTACAACTGGAGGTTACCAAAAATCCGCCCGGTTTCACCATTTTCATACCGCGCAGGTTAATCTCTTTATAACCGGTAACTGCTTTCTGTATATTTCCGCGTGTTTTGGTAAAGGAAGGCGGATCAAGCATCACCACGTCATATTGCCGGCCTTCTTTCGACCAGTTTTTTAATGCATCAAAAGCATTGATGCACTCGAATTGGCAAATATTTTCGTAACCGTTCAACAAGGCATTCTTTCGTGCCTGCTTGCAGGCATTTTCGGATATATCGAGCCCCAACACGCTTTTTGCGCCATAATGTGCTGCATGAATTTCAAAAGTGCCGGTATAACAAAATGCCCCCAATACATCGGCTCCCTTCACAATATGTTGTATAGCGCGGCGGTTATCCTGTTGGTCTAAAAAATAACCGGTTTTTTGCCCGTTTTCTATGTCAACATAAAATTGCAGCCCGTTTTCTTTGATAATGATATTGGTATCGAATGGCTCGCTTAAAAACCCCTTTTGTTGTGGCAACCCTTCCAGTTCACGCACGGGCACGTCATTTCGTTCATAAATGCCTTTAGGATTAAATATTTTTTGCAAAGCTTTCACAATGGCCGGTTTCCAGACATCAATGCCAAGTGCTAATGTTTGTACTACAAAATATTCGTTGAACTTATCTATAATGAGTTGTGGCAAATTGTCGGATTCACCAAACACGAGGCGGCAGTTTTCTGTATAGCCCAGGATGCGGCGGTAATTCCAGGCCTCCTGTAAGCGCATATAAAAAAAATCATCATTTATTTCTTCTTTCCTGTTCCGGGTGAGTAAGCGGATAATGATCTGCGATTTAGGGTTGATATAACCCTTACCTATAAATTTATTATCATGTGTAAACAGTTCTACCGTTTCACCGCCCATTACGTTTCCCACTACTTCTTTCACTTCATTGGCAAATACCCAGGGGTGACCGTTCTGTATCCTGTTGCTGATTTTTTGATTGAGAAAAGCGCTGATCATAAACGCAAAGGTAGGGGGAAGCAGAGAGGAGAGTGGAAAAGGAAAAAGCTGAAAGCTGTGAGAAGGAAATAGCGTGCCGGTCATTTTGACCTGAAAAGGATGTTGGCAAACTTGTTGTTAATTATAGGGCTTCAATAATAACTACCGGATTATGCAAGATTTTTCTAAAAAAGATATTGAAAACCAGGACAATATAGATCAGGACGAGCGCCTCGACGTAGAGGACAATGCGAATGTGGCAGGCTCAGGCGAATTTACTGAGGAACTGGCAGATAATGAGATAGATAAGTTAACGGCGGAGTTGACAGAGCAGAAAGAAAAATACCTGCGGTTGTATGCCGAATTTGATAATTTCCGGCGCAGGAGTGCAAAGGAAAGGATTGAATTGATGCAGACTGCCGGTAAAGAGGTAATCGTATCACTGCTGGACGTACTGGATGACTGCGACCGCGCCGAGAAGCAATTGCAGGAAAGCGATGAAAACGCGCCTGCACAGGAAGGTGTGCTGTTGGTTTTTAATAAACTGCGTTCGGTATTGTCTTCCAAAGGCGTTACCCCAATGGAAAGCAAGGGCAAGGATTTCGATCCCGATCAACATGAGGCCGTAACCCAAATACCCGTTACCGATCCCAAATTAAAAGGGAAAGTGGTAGATGAATTGGTGAAAGGATACTACCTGAACGATAAAATTATCCGTTTCGCAAAAGTGGTAGTTGGGCAGTAATTTAAGAGCAGGCAATTTGAAAATTTGAAACTATAACCCTGGATCTATCCTGCGAAAAAAGGCTTCGCATTATCAGATTTTCAGATTAGTACATTACAATTTATGAAAAGAGATTATTACGAAATATTGGGGGTATCAAAATCGGCATCAGCCGATGAAATCAAGAAGGCCTACCGTAAGGTGGCGATGCAGCACCATCCCGATCGCAATGCAGGAGATACGGCTGCCGAAGAGAAATTTAAAGAGGCCGCGGAAGCCTACGAGATATTAAGTGATAGCGACAAAAGGTCGCAATACGACCGATTCGGGCATGCCGGGTTGGGAAATAACCGTGGTGGGTTCAGCAATATGAATACCGAAGATATCTTCAGCCATTTTGGAGATATTTTCGGAGATGACCTGTTTGGCAGCTTTTTTGGAGGCGGAAGCCGTGGCGGTAGTGCAACCCGCAACAGGGGTGTACGAGGAAGCAACCTGCGGGTTAAAATAAAACTCAATTTTGAGGAGATAGCCAACGGCGCCAACAAAACCATCAAGGTAAAAAAATATGTTACCTGCACCACCTGCGCTGGGTCGGGGGCAAAAGATAAAGGCGGCGTACAAAGCTGTCCTACGTGTAAGGGCAGCGGGCAGGTGAGAAAGGTAACCAACACTTTTTTGGGACAAATGCAAACCGTTACCACCTGCTCCACCTGTAACGGCGAAGGCACAACCATTACCAACAAATGCACCAGTTGCCGCGGCGAGGGAAAAATATATGGCGAAGAGACGCTCAATATTGAAATACCGGCTGGTGTTCAGGATGGTATGCAGCTTAGTATGAGCGGAAAAGGTAATGCCGGAGAACGCGGTGGTCCTGCGGGAGACCTGATTATCCTGATCGAGGAAGAGACGCATCCACATTTACAAAGAGACGGGCTCAATGTCGTATACGATCTTCATGTTTCGTTTACCGAAGTGGTTTTTGGTACACAGATAGAAGTGCCTACTATCGATGGCAAAGCGAAAATAAAAATACCCGGTGGTACCCAAAGCGGTAAAATTTTCCGTCTTAAGGGAAAGGGATTTCCTGCCATTAATTCCTACGAAAGAGGCGATCAACTCATTCATGTGAATGTTTGGACCCCTCAAAATTTGAATGTTGAAGAAAAAGAAATCCTTGAAAAATTACAGGACTCTGCTAACCTCAAGCCACAACCTCTAAAAGGCGAAAAAAGCTTTTTTGAAAGGGTAAGGGAGATGTTTGGGTAGAAGGTATCAGGTGTCGGGTATCAGGTGTCAGGCTGACTGCTGATCGCTGAGTGCTTCCGGCTGACAGCCATCAGCTGTTTTTTAATATGATCCTGAATGTAGTGCCTTTGCCGGGTTCGGAATTTTTTACAAATAACTGACCTTTGTGGTATTGTTCAATGATTCGTTTTGAAAGGGTTAGTCCCAATCCCCATCCTCTTTTTTTAGTAGTGAAGCCTGGCTTAAAAACCCTGCCAATGTTGGCCGAACTGATTCCCTTGCCGGTATCGGTGATGTCTATCTGTAACTGCTTTTCCTGGTGGGTAACATCAATCGAAATTTTTCCTTTCCCTTCCATCGCGTCCAATGCATTCTTTAAGAGATTCTCAATTACCCAATCGAACAACGATGCGGATATTTTTACAGGAATAGATGTTTCCTGGTGTGCATTAATAATAAACTGTACTCTTTCGGGTGAGCGGCGGCGGATATAATCTACCATGTTACCGATTTGTACCAGCAGGTCTTTTTCTTCCAATTTGGGAGTACTGCCTATTTTACTGAACCGGTCCGATACCAGTTGCAGCCGGTCTACATCTTTAGCTAATTCTATCGCCATCTTTTCACTATTCGGGTCTTCCTTTAACATGGCCACCCAGCCTTGTAAAGACGTAACAGGCGTGCCTAGTTGATGGGCGGTTTCTTTTGCCATCCCGGCCCATAATTGGTTTTGAACGGAGCGATTTCGGGTTGCCATCGCATATAATGCAAAAACGAGAAACAAGGCCACGATCAGCAATTGCACAAGCGGGTAATAACGCACCTCGCGCAGCAGCCTTGAGCTACCGTAGTAGTAGCTGTCTTTCTTGCCGTTCAGTGGATCCGTATAAATAATAGGATCGTGGAGGTTCTTAAATTGGCGGACTTTTTTTTGCAGGTACCCGGTGTCGTTATATATCCTGCTGCTGTCGAGGTTAATATATTCCATCGCCTTGCCTTCTTCGTTCACTCTTATGATAGGAATGTCGTTATTGTTGGTAATGATGGCGGAAACCAGCTTAGTATCTACGTCTGGTGGCGAGTTAATCAGGAATTTGCCGGCTTCCACCCAGGTTTCTACTTTCTGCCGTTCATCCGCCGCAATTTTATTAGCCAGGTACTGCGAGTAAAAAATGGTGCCTGTTACAATGGCAATGGCTATTATCGCCAAAGCCGTGCGCCAGTTCAAGAAACGATTAAACATATTTTAAAAATAGCGAAACGGTAACAATGCTTCCTTTATTTTTGAAAAAATAATTCTTTTATATTGACCCATTATCCATCGGTTGCCGTGGTGATTTTAAACTGGAACGGCAAAAAATATTTAGAGCAGTTTTTACCGTCACTGCTGTTGTCGACATACCCGGGTGTGCAATTTGTTGTTGCAGATAACGGCTCTACCGACGACTCGATCGATTTCCTGGCAAGGCATTACCCGCAAATCACGTTATTGAACAACTGGGTAAACGAAGGCTTTGCCAAAGGGTACAATACCGCATTAAAGCAGGTACAAGCATCATACTATGTATTGTTGAATTCCGATGTAGAGGTAACACCCGGGTGGATTGAACCGGTAATACAATTGTTAGAAAGCAACAGCGCCATTGCAGCTTGCCAGCCCAAAGTATTGTCATGGCATGATAAAACCAGGTTCGAGTACGCGGGAGCAGCCGGGGGGTGGATGGATGCTTTCGGTTATGCATTTTGCAGGGGCAGGGTGTTCGATGTTTGCGAAGCGGATAAAGGACAATACGATGAGGCAGCCCCGGTGTTCTGGGCTTCGGGTTGCGCTTTATTTGTAAGAGAGAAAGCTTTCCATAGTTTAAGCGGATTTGATGAATTATTCTTTGCTCACCAGGAAGAAATTGATTTGTGCTGGCGCATGCAATTGGCTGGCTGGTTGGTGTATGCTTGTCCGCAGTCGGTGGTGTACCACGTAGGCGGGGGAAGTTTACCCAAGGGGAATGCTTTTAAGACCTACTTAAATTACCGCAACAGTCTTATTATGTTGTTTAAGAACTATGGATTGTGGGAGAAGATATGGAAAATTCCTTTCCGGCTGGTGCTGGATGGCATAAGTGCGGTTCAGCAAATGCTGAAGGGTGATTTTGGGTATGGAGGCACTGTATTAAAAGCGCATTTCGCATTTTATAAATGGCTGGTTTCCCCAAAAGAAAAAAAATATTTCCCGGCAAGGCCGATTGCCCGGACTCAGGGAGTGTATAAGGGGAGCGTGGTTTGGCAGCATTTTATCAAAAAGAAGCGGTTTTTCGAAGAAATTGTTCAAAAGAAAGCGTAAATGTTATCGGTTATCCGCTATTTTTGCAGGGCAAATCAATTGATATGGAACAGGAAATACCGGTTAACAGCAAAAAAGATTTCGCCTGGAGTTGGGTAAAATCATCCAGGTTTTTGTTTTACATGCAGGTCGTGAGCATTGTTGCTTTTTTAATTGGAGGCAGCTATGGTTTATACAAACACCGCTATAAGGGCAAACCCAAAGTAACCGTTCCGGAAAGTTCTTTATATACCCCCAAGTATAAATAAACCGGGAATACAGAAAAATTTTGCTGTTAAAAAGCAATCCTTAATTTTGCACTCCCCAATCAGTTTTCAGCAACTGGCAATAAAATGGATATTGTACAAAATGTAGGGTAGGTGGTACCGTGTTTCGCTGGTTGTATGGTGAAGTTCTTTAATAAGCGAAAGTAGCTCATTTGGTAGAGCACGACCTTGCCAAGGTCGGGGTGGCCGGTTCGAGCCCGGTCTTCCGCTCGTTATCCTCTTGCTGAGTAGGCGGAGGATTTTTTTTGGGTTCAACGTTTGGAACTTTGGAACGTTTGCAACCTTCATGCCCTGGTGGTGAAACTGGTAGACACGCAGGACTTAAAATCCTGTGGGCCGCAAGGCCTGTGCGGGTTCAACTCCCGCCTGGGGCACAAAGCGAT
>DASUFG010000214.1:0-3495 GCA_036274715.1 Agriterribacter sp. | reverse complement strand
CCCTCAGCTTAGAAGGCTGATGCTCTATCCAACTGAGCTACCGGTCCTTTTTAGCGTTTGCAAAGATAATTTTTTTTAGTTTGCAGCCAAACTGTAATTCGCGATCATGGATGTACAAATAGAACCCAGTTGGAAGGCGGTATTAAAAGACGAATTCGCAAAGCCCTATTTTGAACAGATCGTTCATTTTTTAAAAGTAGAAAAAATGGCCGGCAAGACCATTTATCCGCCTGGCCCGCTTATTTTTAATGCTTTCGACAAAACACCATTTGATCGTGTTAAAGTGGTAATATTAGGACAGGATCCCTATCACGGTGCAGGACAGGCACATGGATTATGTTTTTCCGTACAGGATGGCATTCCCCCTCCGCCTTCACTCATTAATATCTTTAAAGAAATACATACAGATATGGGAATAGCCATGTCTCCCCAAAAGGGAAACCTTACTCATTGGGCAGAGCAGGGTGTTTTATTATTAAATGCAGCGCTCACGGTTAGAGCAAACGAGCCTTTCAGTCATTCTAAGATTGGTTGGGCAACCTTTACCGATGCCGTCATCCAAAAAGTGTCGGAGCAAAAAAAAGGTATTGTTTTTTTATTATGGGGCAAATTTGCACAGGAAAAGCAGGCGCTTATTGACGAAACCAAACACCATGTACTTAAAGCCGCCCATCCCTCCCCCTTTTCAGCTGACAAGGGCTTTTTTAACTGCAAACATTTCTCAAAAACCAACGGCCTGCTCCAGGAACAGGGTAAAGACGCGATAGATTGGAAAATTTGAACAGGGTGACACCTGGCGAAATGATAATACGATGTTGACCTGGCAGTTCGAATTCGAACCTGCCAACAGGCAAACAGGTTTAATATCTCGATATTTGTTTGGCTCTTGCTTTTAGTTTTTGGTTCGCACTTCTGTCAATCCCGGGGTTAATTTGAAATATGGGGTTGGGCCGGGTGGTTATTATTGTTATTGTTCCTGCTCTTTTCTTCGGATTTCAAATTTGCAATCCCGGACCTTATTTGAAATTTGTATCTTGGTTCTTGCTTCTTCAATAGTTAATATGAATATCATTAAAAATATATTCGGCCGCGTTTGGGCTTTTTGGGGCGCCATCATCTTTATTGTTACCTTACTCGTTGCCGTTATCCCAATTTGGTTAACCAATTATATCCAGGAGCCCAGGGGAACCGAGGTTTTTCGGCGCATATCAAAAGCGTGGATGGACGTTTTTCTCTTTTTTATTGGATGCAGGATTATTGTAAAAGGAAAAGAACATTTTAAAACAGGTAAAAATTATGTAGTGGTGAGTAACCATAACTCCTATATGGATATTCCCATTACCACCCCTCAAATTCCGGGGCCAAATAAAACCATCGCAAAATCGGAGCTGGCTAAAGTGCCTGTCTTCGGGATAATTTATAAGCGGGGATCCATACTGGTTGATCGTAAAAGTGAGAAAAGCCGTAAAGAAAGCTTTGCCAAAATGAAAGCAGTGCTCGACCAGGGTTTGCATATGTGTATATACCCTGAAGGTACAAGAAACAGGACCACAGAACCATTGAAATCCTTCCACGACGGTGCATTTAAGCTGGCGATAGATTCCGGAAAGCCCATTATACCCACCCTGTTGTTTAACACAAAAAAAGTGTTGCCCGGCAGCAGTAAACCCTTTTTTTTGTGGCCGGCAACCATGCACATGGATTTTTTACCACCCGTTTTTGTACAACCCGGCGATACTGTAAACTCATTGAAGGAAAAAGTATTTAAGATAATGTATGACTATTGTAAAACAAAGATGATTAGTTATAGTTACTGAAGCTACGGGTACGGTTAATTTTTAGATCGCGCAACATGCCGGATTTGGGGAAAATTGAAATATTATAAGATCGCCATAAACCAAAAGGCGTGATATTGATAGACATTTGCCAGCAATGCATTTCGCGGGAAACAAACATGGTGAAAGAAGGTATTTCCAAAGTGGTAAAATCAAAATAGCCATTAGCACCCACTTTCCATTTTTCGGTTAAGCTAAAATCACCACCAAACTGCATATTGGAGGAAAAACGGGTGTCGAAACCTGAATAATCACGCCTGGGAATTTTATTAAAGCTGAGCGAGTAAGAGATATTAACAGACCAGGGAATATTAAAATCAACAAACTCCGAAGGGTTTCGGCGTATATAGTTCATCTGCTGCTGCATTTCATCGGCGGTAAGGTTGTCATAATTATCGTATTGTAGCTGTTCCTCTTCCTTCGCTTTGTCCTTGTCTTTCTCTTTACTTTTAAAACTTGTAGACACAGACAGGCTGCCATTGGTAATACGCCCTAATGAAAATTTATCACCTTGCCATGCATATTTATTTACCCTGAAACCTTTGTCGTCTACCTGGTAAGGATCAACATTGGCGCCTGCCGTTATATTCACTTTATCAAATAGTGTGCTGCGGGCATATAAATTAAAATTGGAGAGTTTAAACGAATCCGCCAATAAGTTATAGCTTCCCGTTATGCCAAATCCGTCAATCAGCTTTACCTTTTTAAGTCCATCTCCTTCCTGTTCTCTGGTACTATCCTGCTTCTCCTTCACTTTCATTTCAATAAAATTGTCTATCCCAAAGCCAATACTCCCAGACCTGCCATGCCCGAACGAACCATATACACTGCCATCATATTGCGATAACGTCTGTCTGCGGCCGCTGGTATCTACCTGAATAGTGGAGTAATAGGATTTAGAGAGATCGGGTTTATATCCAAGACTCATCTGTGGCCGCATTACATGTCGTATTGCTTGTATGTTAGCTTCCTTATTTTTCATGTTTAGTGTACCAAACATAGATGTACTAAAAGATATTGACATGGCAACATCACGGGCCGTATAAAATCCTTTACTTATCGAGCTGTCCACCTTTTCATCCTGGTTGTTCCATTGCCTGAACAATCTTTGCGAGTACCATCTTTCCTGGTAGCTGAAACCTGGGGAAATCTGGATCGATCCCAGTTGCGGAAGTGCGATTGAAATGGGAATATTATGTTGGGCCCCCCATTGAAAAGTATCAATCATTTGTTTAAAAGTAAAAGTGGAGTCAACAAATGAAGTTTGCCCACGGGCACTACCGCCATAGCCTATACCTAATTTATAATACCATTTTCCGGATCCTACCATTTCCCGGGGTTGCAGGGGATAAAGTGTATTTACATTGAAGTTAACGTCCGGGAGGTTCAGGTTAACGATGCTTGTGTTATTATTTTGATTGTGGTTAAGGTTCACCGAAAGGTTATAAGGCTTACCAATCCATGATTTTTGGTACGATATGGATGAACTCAACTGGTTAGAAAAACTTTGTGGTTGGCTATAATAGCCTCCGGCGCCATTGCTTTGGTCGATGATGGCATTTGAAGGTAAGTATTTGGTATAAGAACTGGATCCGGCATTAACGTTTGCTGAAAAACTAACTCCAGGTCTGGCCTTACTGTCCATACGATGGCTCCAGGT
>DASUFG010000213.1:0-3191 GCA_036274715.1 Agriterribacter sp. | reverse complement strand
ACCATTACAGAAAACATACTCAACGTAACCTTACTGGAACCCCGGCAAAAGCACCCTACCATTTTTGCCCGGTTCGACGAGCTGGAAGAAGGGGAAAGCCTTACCATTCATAACGATCATGACCCCAAACCGCTATACTATCAATTACTGGGAGAAAGAGGTAATATTTTTATCTGGGAATACCTTGAGGAAGGTCCGCTATCATGGAAAGTGCGCATCAGTAAACGTATTACAGGTGAAAATGAAGAAACACTCGGGGCCATTGCCGCTAAAGATTTACGCAAAGCTGAAGTGTTTAAGAAGTATGGATTAGACTTTTGTTGCGGTGGTAAGAAAACAGTGAAAGAAGCCTGTGCGGAGAAGGGGATTGATGTAACCAAAGTGGAGAAGGAACTGCAACAGGCAGATAAGAACCCTTCCGCGCGTCCTTTACCATATAACGACTGGAGCCTTGATTTTTTAGCCGACTATATTGTAAATACGCACCATAGCTATGTACGTAAAACATTGCCCGACATCAGCGGGTATGCTTTAAAGGTAGCACAGGTGCATGGCGCGCTGCACCCGGAGTTGATCCCTATTCAGCAACTGGTGGAAGAAGTGAATAAAGAACTGAGCGGGCACATCGTGAAGGAGGAAAAAATATTATTCCCTTTCATTAAAGAGCTGGTAATGGCAAAAGACAGGAGCCAGTTGCCGCCTGCGGTGCAGTTTGGCAGCGTGCAAAATCCTATACATATCATGGAGACCGAACATGAAACGGCCGGCAAATGCATGGAAGAGATCAGAACGCTGAGCAACAATTATGCTTTGCCTGAAGATGCATGTGCCAGTTACAGTCTGCTGTTTAAAATGCTGAACGATTTTGAAGAGGACCTGCATATCCATGTTCATCTTGAAAATAATATCCTGTTTCCAAAAGCGATAGCGCTGGAAAAGCATTTGAATCCATGAAGCCATAATTTTAACTTCATTTGGCACTATGCTATTGATGAAAGGCTCCATTTGTATACTCAATATTTTTAATGATGATGATCAATGCCGGTACAAAAATCGCTGCTGTTCTAAAGCAGAACCCCAGAGCGCTGGATGCGATTATAGCGGTTAACCCGAAATTTGAAAAGCTGCGTAATCCCATATTGCGCAAGGTAATGGCGGGCAGAACCAGTTTCGCCATGGCAGCTAAGATAGGAGGGTGTGCAGTAGAAGATTTTTTTGTGAAGCTTAAACCTTTGGGCTTTGAAGCAGATACGGTTGCGGCAGTTGAGGAGGAAGAAAGGAAACCATTGCCTGCATTTATTACCTCATTAAAAAAAGAGCAGATCGTTGAGCTGGATGTTCGCCCGGTTATTGCTTCGGGAAAAGACCCGCTGAGTATTATTGTTCAAAAAGTAAAAACCATACAACCGGGGCAGGTGTTAAAGATCATTAATAGTTTTGAGCCAACCCCATTAATGGCTTTATTGGAAAAACAGGGTTTTGTTTCTTATGCCGATTCCGTTAAAGAAGACTGGGTGGAAACTTATTTTTACAAAACCAATGCTGCAGAAACTCCGGTTAAGGATATCCCTGCCGGCAGCAGTGAAGGATGGGAGACGGTATTGAAACAATTTGAAGATCGTATAAAAACAATTGATGTACGGCATTTGGAGATGCCGGGGCCAATGATGGCGATATTAGAATCGCTGGAAACCCTGCCTGCAGATACGGCGCTATATGTTTATCATAAACGCATCCCGGTTTTTTTGCTGCCTGAACTGGCAGAAAGAAAATTCGGTTACCGGATAAAAGAGATCAGTGATGGACAAGTGCATCTTTTAATATTTAAAGACTGATACCGATTGGACATCCGTAACAGGCCAATTGTATTGGTCTGAAGGCTGATCACATCGGCATTATACGGCGGCATTCTGGTCTGAAATAAAAATCGTTTCATATAATATGTTGGGCGCATCCATGAGTACAGATCCGGTTAAAACCACTTCTTATAAAGTGGTACTGCCCTTCTATGCTTATGCTTCCATAGCCTTTTTTGTTGCTACCCTGCTTTTATTTTTTTCGGCGCCGGCATTCGGCAGGCATTATTTTCATCCGCATGTAATAGCCATCACGCATACCATGGCTTTGGGCTGGGGTACCATGGTAATACTGGGGGCAAGCCATCAGTTGGTGCCTGTGCTTGTTGAAGGGAAATTATTCAGTAACACATTGGCTTATATTTCGTTTGCGCTGGCAGCCGTGGGCATTCCGTTGCTGGTGTATGCTTTTTATACTTTTAGTATGAACTGGATGGCAAGATGGGGAGCTGAGCTTGTTATTGCTGCTGTTGCAGTGTACCTTATCAACATAGGCATAAGCATGGCTAAATCGAAAACAGAGAATGTGCACGCGGTATTTGTATTTACCGCCGGGCTTTGGCTGCTCATCACCACTATTGTGGGGTTGCTGCTGGTATACAATTTTACAGTGCCCCTGTTTGCTGAAGACTCCCTGCATTATCTTTCGCTGCATGCGCATATGGGTATCATTGGCTGGTTCCTGTTGCTGATCATTGGTGTAGGCTCCCGGTTAATACCCATGTTCCTGATTTCAAAATATGCCCATGCCAAATTGTTATGGTGGGCCTATATCCTGATCAACCTGGGGCTGATAGCATTTGCTTTTATGTTTTTACATGCTCCTCCGGTATATTGTTACCTGCTGCCCGTTAGCGCTGTTACGGCAGCGCTGTTGTTGTTCGGTTATTATTGCAGGCAGGCCTACAGGCAGCGTTTACGCAAACAGGTGGATGAGCAGCTTAAAATATCCGTGCTTTCTGTGGTGATGATGATATTGCCCGTTACTTTATTGGTTATTATGATCGTTGGTCTGTGGGTGGCGGGCGAAAATACCCGCCTGGTGCTGGCTTATGGCTTCACTGTTTTTTTTGGATGGATTACAGCCATCATTTTGGGTATGACATTTAAAACGCTGCCTTTTATTGTCTGGAACAAAGTATATCATAAAAAAGCGGGACTGGGTAAAACGCCCAATCCCAAAAGCTTGTTTAGCGACCGGGTATTTACCGGTATGGCTGTATTGTATTTGGCCGGGTTTATTTTGTTTGCAGCCGGTATTTTATTATCTGTTGTTTTTGTTTTGCAGATTGGCGCCCTGCTTTTATTGCTGGCTGCGGGTTTGTATAACTTTAA
>DASUFG010000212.1:0-3245 GCA_036274715.1 Agriterribacter sp. | reverse complement strand
ATACGCTCAAGGTAGTAGCCTGCTCAATAGGTTTGCGTGGTGGTTCTCCTATCAAACTGTTAAAGGATTAATTTACCTGTTTACGTTTTATTTCCGGCAAAGAAATTAATCGGGATGCCTGGGAGGAGATTAATCAATAGTAGACTCTACGGTTCATGAGTTTTTGAAAAGCAATGCCAAACCAAATAGTCGACACCTAATTCCCCTTTATTCTTTCAATAAATGCTTCGAAAGCGGGTCCGGTCCAACCGCTGAAACGGCCCCGCTGCACAACGAGTACATTGTCTACAGGATAATTCAATACATAATGAAATACGAATTTCTCCTTCGGGTTTTGCCAACCCGCAACCTGGCCAAAGCGCAGATCATTGAATACAAGCGTATCTCCACATTGTTCCGCTGTATAAAACCCTTGCGAAAAGCGGAGCAGGTTTTTTACCTCCTGTTGTTCTGCCATAGGTTTAAGCAGGTAATCGTTGCGTGGGAAATATTGAAAAGCGATTTGTTTTTTACGATCGAATACAGATCGGAATCCCACATAATAACCGCTGTCACTGTCAGCCACTACATACCATAGCCAGTTGTTGAGTGGGGTAGGAGTTGTGAAATAGCGGTTGTAGGGCACCTGTTGCCGACTTAATATTTCTTTCACATCATGGTTGATATTTAATTTATGCATGCAGCAGTAACCAAAGTATAACAAAGGAATAAACACCCCGAACCGCCACCAGAACCTGCGCGTGGGGTGATAACTGTGTAAAATGAAAAGCATTACAGTGGCAATGCCTGCCCAAATGGAGAAGAATGGGTCGGCTACATAGATTGTATTAAAAGAAAAGCGGTGCAGATTAAAAGGTACCAGCCAACCCACGCCATAATTATTAAAGCCATCCAGGAATAAATGAAGAAAAACTTCCGCTGCAAAAAAGATCAGCCATTTCCGGAAACGTATATTGTGCGGATGGTGAATACGCGATGCAGTAAATGCCATGGTGGGTGCAATGAGCAACGCAAATAAAATGGAATGTGTGAATCCGCGATGTGCCAATAAATTTTCTGATGGCGTCAGCCAAAGTGCACCAATAAAATCGATATCCGGAATGCTTTGGGCCAACGCACCCCAAAGCATCGCTTTTTTGCCAAAGCCTTTTCCAAAAAAAGCTTCACCTACACAGGCGCCAACGGCGATATGGGTAAGAGAATCCATTGCCGGAAGTTACCAGCCTTTTTTTATTTAGCAATACCCATGTTATTGACATGTAAATTTTATGAAAGCACCGTTATGTTTTATTTGCTGAAACGGCAATAATATCCTAAAAGCCTGGAACAACAGAAAAGTGAGTGCCGGTTTTCATGAGCAGGCAAAATATAATCCAACGAGATATCTTAACTTCACGCATTTAAAAGCTGGCTCAAAAGGGGAGTATATCCAATGCAAAATCGCTTTCCCGGATGCTGGTGATTGAATATGGCCGGGTTGGGGTGAATAATACAAAAGCCTCCGTGGTTAATGTAGATAATCAATTGACGCAATTTTAATATTCTGAAAATAATAAACACATGAACAGAAAAGACTTTGTTAGGAATGCCGGATTAGCCGCAGCTGCCTTTGCTGTATTACCTGGTGAGCGCTTGTTCGCAGGTGAAAAAAGTACCCAATCAAAAATACGCATGGCTATAATGGGGGTTGGTTTAAGAGGACAGAATCATCTTGAATTGCTGTTAAGGAGAAGTGACGTGGACCTTGTTGCCATTTGCGATATAGATGAACGTATGCTGAAGTCGGCTAAAGAAGTGATCACTAAAAGTGGAAAGAAAATGCCGCAGATATATACCGGCGATGATTATGCCTGGAAAAAAATGCTGGAGACAGAGAAGCCCGATGGAGTGGTTATTGCTACACCATGGGAATGGCATAAGCCCATGATCATAGGATCGCTTGAAGCGGGGATTAAGTATGTGGGTACCGAAGTAATACTGGGCATTACCCTGCAGGATCACTGGGATGTGGTGAAAGCGGCAGAAAAATACAATGCGCATGTAATGATGATGGAAAACGTTTGCTATCGCCGGGATGTAATGGCGGTATTAAATATGGTGCGACAGGGATTGTTTGGAGAACTGATTCATTTGCAGGGCGGGTACCAGCACGATTTGAGGGAAGTGAAATTCAACGACGGGGTTCATCCTTACGGCCACGGAGTGGAATTTGGTGAGAAGGGTTTTTCGGAGGCGCATTGGAGAACCAATCATTCCGTTAACCGCAATGGCGATTTATATCCTACACACGGTATTGGCCCTATTGCCCATTATATCAATATCAACCGCGGTAACCGTTTTCTTACCTTAAATTCTTTTGCCACAAAATCAAGAGGTCTGCATAATTATATTGTGAAGAATGGGGGTGAAAACCATCCTAACGCTAAGGTTAATTTCAAACTGGGAGACGTGGTAACCACACATATCCATTGTGCCAATGGGGAGACCATTTTACTGCAGCACGATACCAATCTGCCCCGGCCCTATTCACTCGGTTTCCGGGTGCAGGGTACAGGCGGCTTATGGATGGATGTGAATAACGGGATCTATATAGAAGGCAAATCTGCCAATGCACATCAATGGGATGATGCAAAAATATGGTTGGATAAATACGATCATCCGTTGTGGGCAAGATGGAGTAAAGAAACGGCAGATGCGGGTCACGGGGGCATGGACTTTTTCGTGATTCATGCCCTGGTGGAATCCATCAAGCGAAAAACCGCCACACCCATGGATGTATATGACGCAGCAGCGTGGAGCGCTATAACGCCATTAAGTGAAAAGTCAATTGAACTCGGAAACGCAACTGTAGAATTCCCGGATTTTACCGGTGGTAAATGGATGAACAGGAAAACCGAATTTGCATTAACAGATGCATATTAAGATATCGGATCAGTAGGGGTCGCCGGGATTTTATTTTCCGGTAACCCTTATTTCAGTCGCCTTCAGAATTGCCCTAAAATCTCCTGGAGTGTAAACCCACCACTTTTGTTGATATGAAAGCCATAACAGCAGTCGTTCTTTTTCATTTTTTGATAATAGTTGCCGGCCATGCTCAAACGGTTCCTGCTAAAGGAGCCACCAGGGTAAAAGTGATGTCGTATAACGTACATCATTGTAACCCGCCTTCAAAACCTGCACTTATTGATGTTGATGCAATCGCAAAAGCGATCCGGCAGCAGAATCCCGATATTGTTGCGTTGCAG
>DASUFG010000211.1:0-4920 GCA_036274715.1 Agriterribacter sp. | reverse complement strand
AAGCCGGTGGGCAGCTTATAGATGAATGGAAGGTGGCAGGCAACAATCCATATCATCTGCAGGTGTACGGCCCCAATGGTTTTTTCAGGGAATTTAAGGGTGATGCCAAAGATCCGATGGCAGATATTGCTTGCGAATACCAGCACACTACAAGTAACTCCAAAAAGCTCACCGGCAATATCGAGTTAAAGATCAAAAATGCAGGAAAACAGCCGTTGACACTGGAAATAACCGACAACGCATATAAGGCAAAAGCACAAACGAAAACCCTGAAGGCGGGAACAATGGCCAACGTGATTTTAGACCTAAGCAAAAGTTCGGGTTGGTACGACTTCAGCATAAAAATTAATGGTAACGATTTATTTGAAAAAAGATATGCGGGCAGGGTGGAAACCGGCAACGTTAGCATTACCGATCCGTTAATGGGTGGGGTGGTTTGAGGGAAGATGGAGGGCTAAGTGACTGATGAGCCGTTATCCGGAAGCTATGAGCTTATGATTTTTTGCTGAAAAAATTGCCTGACTCCAAATCTTTCGGCAAATCCTAAAGGCAGCTTTCTGTTTCCGGGAACATTTGGCGAATGCCCTCCATAAAACTAAGGGGTCGGTAACCCAGGTCATTTTCAGCCTTCTCAATAATAAAACCTGTTTTTAAAGGCCGTTGTGCGGGTTGTGAAAATACAGAAGCGTCAACTTTTTCCATCAGCGATTTATCCAGTCCAAAATAATCGGCCACCTGGATGGCCATTTCGTAAGGGGTGAGTACTTCCCTGCCCGATATATGGTATATGCCCCGGGCATTTTTTTCAATGGCCAGTTCAATGCTTTTTGCCAGGTCGTCTACATAGGTGGGCGTACGCAACTGGTCGCTCACCACTTTTATCGGCTTGCCGTTTTCCAGGTTATCCTTTACCCAGGTAACCACATTACTGCGCGTGCCCGAAAGAATGTTGCCATATACCAGTACGGTACGGATTATGCACCACTGGGTTTTACTTTGCTGAACAATTTGTTCGGCGGTCAATTTGGAGCTTCCGTAATAGTTTACCGGGCCGGTAGCATCCGTTTCGCGGTATGGTCCATCATCGCCGCTAAAAACAAAATCGGTGGAAATATAGATCAACTTAGCCCTTACTCTTTCTGCAGCTTCACAAAAATATTGGGTGGCAAGTGTATTGGTGGCATGGCAGGCTTCTTTATCCAGTTCACAGGCATCGGGCTGGGCCATGGCTGCAGCATGAACGATAATTTCAGGCGAAATATCCGATACGGACTTAATCACTTCATCCCTGCCGGTAATATCCATTGAAAAATATTCTACAACCCTTTCATCCCCGGGTAGCAGCCTGCAACTACCTCTTCCGGTAGCTATTATTCTATGCCCTGCTGCTGCCAATCTCTTTACTGCATATTGTCCTAAAAGTCCGTTCGCGCCTGTAATTAAAATCTTCATTCTTAAGCGTATAAAAGGTGCTAATTTACAAAAACATTAAACCTTCAATCTTAAATTGGGAAATGACTGTAATTATGTACTTTTGGCGCTTCTTTTACGTAGCATAAAATAATATATAATAATTTTGCTTGCCCTTTGAATGATTTTTAATCATTTAAGACAAGTGTTAAACAAATGGAAAACAAAATTTCTAAAATTGGGGTGCTCACTTCAGGTGGAGATGCACCGGGTATGAACGCAGCTATACGCGCAGTGGTACGCACCGGGATATATTACGGATTGGATGTTTTTGGCATCATGCGCGGTTACGCGGGGATGATTGAAAATGATATGTATAAAATGGAGTCCCGCAGTGTGGCCAATATTATTCAGCGAGGAGGAACCATTCTTAAAACGGCACGTTGTAAAGAATTTTTTGAACCCGAAGGCAGAAAAAAAGCCTATGAAAACCTAAAAAGACTGGGCATCGAAGGGTTGGTTGTTATTGGTGGCGATGGTTCTTTCAGGGGTGCGCAAAAGTTCTCAACGGAGTTTGATATTCCCTGCATTGGCTTACCGGGCACGATTGATAAAGACATGGCAGGCACCGATTTTACCATAGGCTTTGATACAGCAGTAAATACCGCCGTTGAAGCGATTGACAAAATACGCGACACCGCCGATGCGCACGATAGGCTATTTATTATTGAAGTAATGGGCCGCGACTCCGGCTATATTGCCTTGCACAGTGGTATTGCCACCGGGGCGGAAAACATACTGATCCCCGAACGTAAAACAGATATCAATGAAGTGATCAGCTCATTGCAGGAGAAGGAAAAAAGAAGGAAACTGGTAAACCTGCTGGTGGTGGCCGAAGGTGACGAGTTGGGCGGCGCTAATGAAGTAGCGAAAGCGGTAAAGGAAAAAATGCCCAATGCCGACATTAAAGTTTGCATACTGGGACATATACAACGCGGCGGTTCACCTTCCTGTTTCGACAGGCTGATTGCCAGCCGCATGGGGTATGCCGCAGTTGAATCGCTGATGACAGGCCAGCAAAACAACACGATGATCGGCATCGTAAATAACCATTTACATTATACACCGTTAGATATGGCGGTAAAGGCTGAACAAACTATAAATCACGAGTGGCTTAAAATTGTGAAGATACTGGCATCCTGACATGAATACCGGAGGATTTTATCCCGCGTACACTTTTCACGACCGCCATTGTATGAATACCGGATTTATCATTCCGGAAAATGTATCCCGGATTATAATATTAAAAAAACTATATGTCAAAAGATCTCACGAAATACCTCTACCAGGAAATGGATAAACAAGCGGGCCTTGAGCATACCTTTCATCACACAAAAATTGTTGCCACCGTAGGACCAGCCTGTGATACTTATGAAAAATTACTGGAACTGGTAAAAGCCGGTGTAAATGTATTCCGTCTTAATTTTTCGCATGGCGCGCACGAAGATAAATTAACCATCATAAACTATATCCGCCGCATTAACCTGGAAGAGCCCTACAATATTTGTATTTTGGGCGACCTGCAAGGTCCTAAACTTCGTGTTGGCGAAATCGAGAATGGCTCGCTAGCTGTAAACGCAGGCGATATCCTTACATTCACCAATACCAAATGTGTTGGTACGAGGGAAAAAATATATGTTTCCTATCCCAATCTCGCCGGAGATGTAGAAGTGGGCAATAAAATTTTGATAGATGATGGAAAACTGGAAGTACAGGTTGTTGAAATCACTAAAGAGAATGATGTAAAAGTTGAAGTTACCATGCCCGGCGTATTGCTCTCTAAAAAGGGAGTAAACCTGCCGGACACCAAAATTTCTTTACCAGCCCTTACCGAAAAAGACCTTGCCGACCTCGATTTCATGATTGAGCAAAAACTGGACTGGGTGGCGCTTTCTTTTGTTAGAAAAGTAGACGATTTAAGAATCATAAGGGATATACTAAAAGAAAGGAAGAGCAAGTGTAAGGTAATGGCTAAAATTGAAATGCCGGAAGCCATTATAAACCTGCGTGAAATTATCCTGGAGTCGGATGGTGTGATGGTTGCCCGTGGTGACCTCGGTGTTGAAATGCCGGTTGAACAGGTGCCGTTGATACAAAAAGATATTATCCGCAAATGCCTGCATCGCGGTAAGCCGGTTATTGTGGCCACACAAATGATGGAAAGCATGATGGACCGCATCAAACCCAACCGCAGCGAAGCTACGGACGTGGCTAACGCGGTACTGGAAGGTGCAGATGCAGTAATGCTGAGTGGAGAAACCGCTATGGGGCAACACCCGGTGCTGGTAGTACAAACCATGCGTAAAATTATTTTGGAAGCAGAAAAGAAAGAATACCGGTATAACCGCGAAGAAGACCTTAAGCCGCAACCGCATTCACCCTCTTTTCATAGCGACGCCATTTGTTACAACGCCTGTAAAATTGCAACGGACGTAAATGCTGATGCAATTATTGCGATGACGCAAAGTGGATATACTGCTTTTGTGGTAAGCAGCTATCGCCCCAAATCACCGTTGTATATTTTTACCAAAGAAAAAACACTGGTGAATCAACTTAGTCTTAGCTGGGGCGTACGACCATTTTTTTACGATGAGGAAGAAAGTATGGACCAGATCATTTTTGACCAGATCAAAATCTTAAAATCAAGAGGATTTTTAAAAGCCGGCGATACGGTGGTGAATACTGGCAGTTTACCCGTGCATCTTCATTTACCAACCAATATGCTGAAAATTACAAAGGTAGAATAAACGCAAGTGGATTAAACAATATTGGAAAGGGAGACTTGTTTTTACAGCGACCACGCCTGTGAAAAAAGGTCTCCCATTTTTTTGTTTCGTGTTTGGGAAAAATGCACTCACAGCGCAAGTAAGGCATCCGGTTAACGCAATGATCTTCTTTCATCAATGGCTCCCTTAAAATTATTCGCATCCAGTACGCTGTTACCTGTTTCTATTTTAACGTCCAGCACACGCGATGAAATTCGTGAAAAAAAGCCATTGTTGATATAATGCAGGGCGCTGGCGAGACAATCTTCATTAATATCTCCCCAGGGTTTATCCAGCCCATCACTCACGGTTGCATCAGGCTGCATGCCATCGAAATAATTTCCTTCACCATTTTTATTTACGCTCCGGAAGGATACCGGGAAAATATACCAGTCACCCACCCCTATCTCGAAAAACCCTACGGGTTTTCCATGACTTGGTTTGCCCACCAGTTTTACATCCATATAAGGCTTTAAACTGTTTATCAACAATTCACTGGCGGATGCGGTATTTTTAGTGACAATAAAAAAGACGCGGTTCAGGTTCAATCCACCTTTCTTTTGATAATTGATGGTGGTATCAAATTTAGCTTTGTAATTGTCGTTATATTTTTCCTGGAGCATGATCCCATTATTGCCTGCAGCGGGAACAACATAATTGGCCAGTTCATTCTGCAGTTCCACAT
>DASUFG010000210.1:0-9017 GCA_036274715.1 Agriterribacter sp. | reverse complement strand
AATACCTTCGACCGGTTAGTCGCACCGTCATCTATAATAATAACTAATGAGATATTTTTTTCTACTGCTATTTCTTTTAGCTTCAGTAGTCTGTTTTGCGCAAAAACCCAAAGTGACGCATGTGGTAACCCATAACCGGGCTACCATCATTTGCGATCAAAAAAAAGGAGAGAAATCTTTTCCTGCCTGGGGTGTTTTTCCTTCGGAGGAATATCCGGTGCGAAAAATTACCATGAACGTTACACTAGGGAGCCCCGACAGTCTAAACACCGCGCACTGGGATTACCTCGATCATATTATCCTTCGCCGTAAGGGCGGCGTAAATGGAGCCTCACCCGCTTACGAATTGGGGCGGATGCTTACCCCATATGGAAGTATTTATAACAAAGGCTGGAGCTGGAAATGGCAGGTAGATGTGAGCGATTTTGCTCCCTTTCTTCGCGACAGCGTTGAAATTGAATATGTGCATACCGGCTACGAAGACAGTACGGTGGGTTGGGCTTTAACGATTGATTTCGAAATCCTCTCCGGCCCACCGGTGGTTGTTCCGCTGGGAATTACATCGCTTTGGAATAAGGGATATAAATATGGCGATCCAAATGCAAAAATTGAAGATAGCCTGCTGCCCGTGAGTTATGAATCTATACGGGGTGCAGCCATCAATCGAATACGCATTCAGCATACCGGGCATGGCATGGATCGGCCAAAAGGTTGCAGCGAATTCTGCTCGAGGTGGAGGGATATTAAGATGGATGGAAAAACGGTTGATCATCGCGATATGTGGAAAGACTGTGGCGGAAATCCCCTCTATCCGCAGGGCGGCACCTGGATCTATGATCGCGCGTACTGGTGCCCCGGCGACTTGCAGGAGCCTGATATCATTGACGTGAGAACCAAACCCGGCAAACACCAGGTTGCACTGGAAATGGAACCGTATACCGCTACCGCTAATATCCAGGCGGTAGAAAATATTTCCGCTTATTTGTTTCATTATTCAAAACCCACCCAAAAAACAGATGTAGCTGTTGATCGGATTATGGTGCCCAGCGAGGAACAGCGCTTCTCGCGGTTGAATCCGGCGAACTTTACGCCACGGCTGGTGATCAGGAATCTCGGTTCGGAAAATCTGCATGCTCTCACCATCACTTACGGAACGGGTGGCTTTCAAAAAAAGACCTGGCAATGGAAGGGGAACCTCGCATTTAACGAGGTAGCTGAAGTTGTTTTGCCGGGTGGGATCGATGCGAACAAAGGACAGAATACCTTTACGGTTCTGCTCGCAAAGCCCAATGGCAGGAAAGATGGCTGGATGGGCGACAATGAACTGGCTACTTCTTTTGTTGCGCCCGAAAAATATCCTGCTGAATTTGTGCTTCAATTGCTTACCAACAACCGCCCCAAAGACAATCATGTTTTTATGATTGATGATAAACTGGATACTGTTTTTCATAAAACGCCCGGTGACCTTGAACCCAATACCCTTTACACAGATACTTTCCGGCTGAAGGCGGGCAATTACGACCTATGCCTCACCGATAGTGCCGGCGATGGATTAGAATTTTGGGCTGAGCCAAAGAATGGAGATGGGAACCTACGCATGTTCGATTTGAAAGGTAATCTCATCCACGCTTTTGAAAGCGATTGCGGCAATGGTGAGAAACTGAGCTTCATTGCCTCACCCGGTTTTGTGATGGATACCACGCAGCCGAAATTCGCTTTTTCTTTATATCCCCGGTTAATCACCGATAAAACAGCACTCCATGTGGTATCCAATACAACAAGCCAGATGCAGGTATTGATTACCGTGGATGGCACCGTTTGGCAAAAACATGAATACACTGGAATCAAGCACGCGGATTTTAGTTACGATCTTGGTCATTTACCTACCGGTAGAATTATTGTGGAAGTGCTGATGGATGGTGTGAGCAGGTTTAAAGGGAGGATTAACAAGCGGGGGCAGCAGTAAGACAAACATTGTTAACATGGTCATTAAAAGAATGGAATTCGTATATTCATTTCTTCATTTAATGCTTAAAAAATGAAAACAGCTATTCAACAAGCCCGAAGGATATTTTTATTCAGTTGCCTGTTAATGATATTTGGCGCTGGTTCCAGCATGGCATCCGGTGGATTGGGGAGCAAGGAGAGAAATATCCTGGAAAATGAAGCAATGGCCATCAACCTGGCAAAAAATTTAATTCTGGATAATTCATGGAATAAACTTCCCGGGTATAAGAACAGGGCATTCTGGCAGCAGTTGCCCGCAAACATTAGCCAGGAATACATCAGCAAGGCTGAAGGATATCTTGATTATGATTGGCCTGTAGTAAAAGCTACAGACTACCTGGAATTTATCCGCTCGGGCGATCGGCGGCAGCAGGCATACGCAGCATGCAGCAATGCGCTTATCTCACTCGTAATGGGTGAACTGGTAGAGGGCAAAGGGCGGTTTATGGACCAGATCATTAATGCCGTTTGGTATTTCAGCGAGCAAACATGGTGGGGTTGGTCGGCACACCTGGGACCGCAGAAAGCAGGTGCCGGGCTACCAGACGTAAACGATCCGATTGTTGATCTGGGTGTGGGTGAAATCACCAGCAATCTATCATGGACATGGTATTTGTTCAAAGACGAATTTGATAAAGTTCATCCTTTGATTTCCCGCCGGCTGCAACAGGAAATTACAAACAAAGCACTTAAGCCCTATTTTGAAAGAGATGATTTTGGATATATGGGTTTTAAAGGTGGCAGGCCGAACAACTGGAATCCCTGGGTGAATTACAATATGCTGAATAGCTATCTCTTGCTGGAAAGCGATCCTGGAAAAAAAGTAGCTGAGGTTCAAAAGATCATTAGCTCCCTTGATAAATTCCTGAACGGGTACTCCGATGACGGTGGTTGCGATGAAGGTCCCTCTTATTGGGGTGCAGCCGGGGCGCTCTTGTTTGAAAGTCTTGATATTTTAAAAACTGCTACCAACGGTCAATTTGATGTATTTGATGATCCGCTCATTCAGAATATTGGCCAATACTTTTATAAGGTAAATATTCATGCTCCGTACTTCATCAATTTTGCTGATGCCGATGCTACCACATATGGAAACCCGCCAACCGTTTACCGCTATGGGAAAGCGATCCACGACGAGCAGATGCAACAGTTCGGGGCATATCTCGCCAAAATTAGTAATTGGGGACAGCACAGCCTGGGCGGAAAAATCTGCGACCAAATCCGGAATCTCGGATTGCTTGACGAATTGAAAAATGCAGACGCAAAAGAGGCGCTCGTTGCCAATTTCTGGCTGCCGGAAACCGAAGTAGCGGGGGCGCGTGACAAGGAGGGGAGTTATATGGGATTTTTCTTCGGAGCAAAAGGCGGCTTCAATGCAGAGAGCCACAATCACAATGACGCGGGCTCCTGCGTGATGTATTATGATGGCAAACCCTGCCTGATTGATGTGGGAAGGGAAGAATATACGGCCAAAACTTTCAGCAGCCGCCGGTACGAAATATGGACCATGCAATCGCAATACCACAATCTGCCCGTCATCAATGGGAAGGGGCAATTACCCGGCGCCGCATTTAAAGCAAACCATACTACGTTCACGGCAAATGCAAAGAAGGCCTTTTTTTCAACAGATATTGCCGGCGCCTCTCCAGAAGATGCCGGGGTTAAAAGTTGGGTACGCAGTTACACCCTGAACAGGGGTAAAAGTTTTGTGATTACCGATAAATATGAATTGACCGGGCTACCTGATTCAACGACCAGTTCAAACCTGGTCACGTATTGCAAAGTATCACTCATTAAAAGCGGCCTCCTGCAATTTGAAGGAGATGGTTTTACGTTGAACATGCATTACAATGATAAAGTGGTAAAGCCCAAAATAGAGTTCATTGAGGTGACAGATAAAAAATTAAAAACCTATTGGCCCAATGGGGTAACCAGGGTGGTGATGGAATTCAGTAACCCGAAAATGAAGGGACATCATGAAATCATTTTTTCACCGGTGAAATAGAAAGGGTAGGAGCGTCTGGAAGTTAACGCAGGGGTTCTTGCTTAATTTCAGCGTGAGCTATGCAGCATTGTGTGCTCCTTTTTTCATTGCTCCGTAAAAATCGTTTCAATGGTTGACGCGATGGCCTCGATTAATAATGAATCGGGGATTTCGGCAGTTTGCTCCGCGTTTCCCAATGCCCGGTACTTTCGTTCTTCATCGGGCTCAAATATTAGAACATAGTTACCTACTGTTACCAGTATCCTATGGCTATAACCCCAGGATTGTAACCGTGAAGGGAAAAGCAATGCTTTATTGTTGTAGTGAACCGGCAAGTCAAACATCTCATCCATGTCGGCGAATGTAATGTTTTTGGTTTTGGCTTTTGCATTCTTTGTTTGAAGTAATGAGGGATGTTCATCTTTTTGGGAGCATCAGCTTCGATTCTTAATCTCGTTTTTCTTTCGGGCAAGCGATGATACGCGGCGAATTTTGTTCGGCTGTACCGCTAAAGCACAACACATCCGTTCTGGCTTGTCATGCCTGACGCAGGAAGCATCTGCGTTTTCGCCGTTTGCCTGTTTCTGTTTAACTCCTGATTTAGGCAGGTTACCACACTCCATGGCCAGACGAAAAAGCAGGGAGAATATGAATAATAATTGTAATTTTCATGAGAGTGCATTTTTCTTCAATGCAACATTAAGCTTTTGAATCATGACGCCGGCGCTAAAATTTCCTGCCTTAATTTTACTGCTGGTACTATTAACATATACATCCTGCAAAAGAGAATATTCCTGCGAAAATTGCATCACCCACAATCAACCGCCGATCGCTGTCGCCGGGAAGGATACCGTGATTATTTTACCCGTTGATTCGGTATATCTCGACGGTAGTGCTTCTACTGATGATAATGAAATTGTACGTTTTCAATGGACGAAAATTTCGGGGCCGGATACTTTTAACATCGTACAACCCACTATCGCCGCAACTATAGTAAACCAATTGGTGAAAGGTGTATTTCAATTTGAGTTGAAGGTAACTGATGCCGAAGGAACATTTTCAAAAGATACCGTAGAGATTACCTTAATTGCAGCCTCGCCGGGCAACCATCCCCCGGTTGCCTATGCCGGAAAAGACACCATCATCAAATTGCCAAACAATGTTATTGACCTTGATGGCAGTGGCTCCACTGATTTGGATAATAATATCAGCAGCTACCAATGGACGAAGCTGTCGGGGCCATCCTCCTTTACTATTGTAGATGCAAATGCAGAACAAACAAAGGTTACTGATTTGGTACAAGGCAATTACGTGTTTGAGTTGAAAGTAACAGATGCAGGTGGATTATTCTCAAAAGACAGTTTGCATATAAGGGTGAACGCTGCTTCCTTAAGTAATTGTGATGTCGGCGGTAGACCATTGATAAATGCTCAATTAAGCCAGATCGGAACTTTATCAGAAGCGAGAGCAGCCCCGGCTGTGGCCGGGGCCGGTGATAAAATCGTTTTTGCCGGGGGATTGAAAGATTGGATTTGTGGCCCCGACTATGGCATCGCGTCTTCTGCGGTTGACATTTTTGATATAAACACCCACAGCCAGTCTACTGCGCATTTAAGCGTGGCAAGGTGGGGTATGGGCGTTGTAGCCTGCGGAACGAAACTATTTTTTGCCGGCGGTGAAAACGGGCAATCTACAGCATACGATGTTGTGGATATTTATGATCTCTCGACCAATACCTGGGAGGTCGCCCATTTAAGCGAACCAAGAGCTTTTGTTGCAGCAGCTGCATTAGGCAATAAAGTGTTTTTTGCAGGGGGATATAATTATCCTGTTCCCGTAAAAAATAGCAGTAAGGTAGATATTTATGACTTGTCAACGAATTCCTGGTCAACAGCAAGCCTGTCTGTTCCCCGATCAGCTATTCATGCCACTACTTTGGGCAGCGTGATCTATTTTGCCGGGGGCGATCCTGGGTCCACCGACATTGATCTGTACGACAGTTCAAGCAATGCATGGTCGATCTCGGCTTTCCAATACTTACAGGGTATAGTATCCGGAGTTGCAGTGGGTAATAGTTTTTATTGGGCAGGGGGAGTTCAGGCGGGCCAGATGTACAGCAGCGCGGCAGAAATCAAAAACATGACAAATTTTACAACCCAAACCAACTGTCTCTCCGGCTTCAGGTACAATACTGTGTCAAAAAATAATAATGTTGCTTTTCTTTCAGACGGAAATGAATTTGATGTGTACAATACAGCTACCGGCGTTTGGGCAATTGGGCAAATAGGTCAAATGAGTATTGAAGTGGGGGCGGGCATTGCAGGGTTTAAAAATACGATTTATATCGGCGGCGGCGGAGTGTCGGAATGCCCGTTTACCGGCAGCGACAAAGTGTATATCCTGGACTGGTGATGAAAGTGTGACTGTGCATCGTTTATCACAACAACCTTTAACGCTACCGTGTAAGTGCAGGATGGGTTGTAAATGATTCTGCATTTACCCGGGTTGATTAAAAAACAGCAGCGAGTCTTTCAAGTGTTCAATCCAATACGGCCATTCATGCCCTCCTTCAAATTCAGCATATTGATGAGGAATATGTTGTTCCTCCATTTTTTGGTGCAGGGTACGGTTATACAAGATGAGCTCATCTGTAATGCCGCAATCAAAACGTATGGGTGGAAGTGTATCTTTATGCAACAGCATGGTGGCAAAAACATCTTCATCGTGTTTTTCCGCCTGCGTATAGCACGTTAAAGGCTCTTCTACAAATTGCGACATTTGTTCGAGAGAAGTAATAGCAGAGTGAGCGGATATGCCACTGAAAAGGCTACTGTATTTTGCTCCCAACCGCAATGCACCAAAACCGCCCATAGATAACCCCGAAATGAATATTTTAGATTGATCAGATGCCCCTTCAATATTTTCAATAACGGCGGCGGGTACATCGTTCACAATCCATTGCTCAAAGTCAAACTGATTGTGCGGCAAATATGCCGAACCATCGCCCCAAAGCCCATCGGAAGGCATAGCGAGGATCATGGGTTTAATTTGTCCTGCCTTTATTAACCGGGAAGCAGTAATATGTGCGCCCCCTTTTTGGGACCATGCCCATGCGCTGCCGTACACACCATGCAATAGAATAACAATGGGCAGGTTGCTTGTATTTGCAACACCGGGTACAAAAACACAAATGTCGCCCCTGCCTTTTAAGTGGTTCGATTTAACCGTGATATACCGGAGGTTGGCATTTTCAAATAAAGGATCTGATATTTCTGTAGTGCGGAATGTACCCATCATGCATTAATTAAAAACAATCACGCCCTTTGCGTTTTTTCCTTTGTGCATATCGTCAAATGCTTCTGACAATTGATCAAGTGCGTATTGCCGGGTGATCATTTCATCCAGCAGCAAATCGCCTTTTGCGTACAACTGCTGTATGATAGGCATGTCCACCTGCGGCCTGCATTTGCCGTATAGGGGATTGATGTAAATCTTATCCCATTCAAACAAATTCATATCAATGGTTACATTCGTTTCGCAACCGCTTACCTGTACCGCTGTTCCGGCATTGCGTACCATGGCCAATGGTGCGGCCACCAATTGTGGAACCGCCGTGCATTCAAAAGCATAGTCGGCTCCGCGGCCCTGGGTCATTTCTTTGATTGTTTTTGCAGCGAGTAGTAAACCGGTATCCTCTTTCGATGCCAAAACGGTATGTGTGGCGCCATATTTTTTTGACATCGATAAACGGTTTTCATTAATGTCTACAGCAATAATGCTTAAGGCGCCGGAGATGCGCGCACCCTGGATCACATTTAAGCCAACACCTCCGCAGCCAATAACCACTACAGAACTTCCGGCTTTTATTTTTGCGGCATTTACCGCAGAGCCGTAACCGGTCATTACCCCGCAACTGATAATGGCAGCCGAAGGAAAGGGAATGGGGTGATCAATTTTTACCAAAGCAGCTTCTCTTACCACGGTATATTCACTCATGGTACCGAGGCTGAACGATCGTTCGATGGGAGTGCCGTTGTATATCGTTCTTTCCAGTGCAGCGTGACCGCCGCTTACTTTGTTGCCTGCGGTTACCGGTGAATTATTTTCACAGATGTGCTGGTTACCTTCCAGGCATTGAAAGCAATGTCCGCAGGGGATCGCCCAGTTTAAAATAACAGCATCCCCGCTTTGTATTTTCTGTACCGCATTGCCTGTTTGCACAACAATGCCTGCGCCTTCGTGCCCCATAACAATCGGCTTGCCCCAGTTCAGCGAATCCCAGTCGGTATGACAAATGCCGGCCGCTTTTATTTGCACCAGCACTTCATCATCCTGCGGGGTATGTAAGATGGTATCTTCAATGGTAAAACTTCCATGGCCATTGGCGATCGCCGCTCTTGATTGAATCATAAAAAAATAAAAGCCGGGATGTTTAATTTCCCCGGCTCATGAAATTATGTAATTGCATGATAAAACCAATACTATTGAGGTATATCCTTCCTCTTGAAGAAATTTGAATATAAAAACCTGCACCAGCAACAGGTCCAATATCCCCTCCGAATGCTTTCGGAGCGGCGTTGAAGTCTGCATCATAAAAAGGGTTTGAGTGGGGGTGGTGGTATTCCTCCCCCATTGTAAAGGTCGTTCTATTCGAAGCACTTCCCCCTCTATGAGTGGGACATTTAACCGGTTGCTCTTCAGCCAGTGGGTGTGCCTACGAAGTTTAAGAATTAAGGTCAGCACAAGAACAAAAAACTTACACCAGCAACAGGTCCAATATCCCCGCTGAGCGGGGGTTGAAATCAGCATCATCACTTGACTTTAGGTGGGAGTGGAGGTATTCCTCCCCCATTGTAAAAGTCGTTCTATTCGAAGCACTTCCCCCTCTATGAGGGGGACAGTTAACCGTTTGCTCTTCAACCAGGAGGTTTCCCGCGGAGTAAAAGAAATGGTGGTTATGAACAAGAAAAAAAAACTGCACCAGAAACAGGTCCAATATCCCCTTCGAATGCTTTCGGAGCGGAGG
>DASUFG010000209.1:0-5138 GCA_036274715.1 Agriterribacter sp. | reverse complement strand
CCAAGGTAAATTATGGAATTTTATACGGAATTGGAGCGATCTTTGATTTTACCAGGCTGTTCTCATTACTTCTTCATTAAACGGATACTAATATGAAAACTAATTCCAGGGTCTTACCTGTGTCCATTTTACTTTTTTCGGCGTTGCTTATGTTGCTGTCTTGCTCAAAGAGTCAAAAGAATATTGACGAAAAGAGTTCCAGGCTCGAGTTAAGGCTTACTGATCGCCCCTTTTCAAACACCAAAGCCGTATGGGTTGATATCAGGGAAGTTGAAATTATTATGAACGATACAGGTCATCCGATAATTTTAGAAGGCACCCATCCGGGACTTTATAATCTTCTCGAACTCACCAATGGTAAGGATACGTTGTTGGCAGATGCCGTCATACCAACTGGTAAAATCAGCCAGATCCGGTTAATATTAGGTGATAACAACTACCTCATAACAAATGACGATAAAAAGATTGCATTAAAGACCCCGAGTGCCCAGCAATCTGGTTTAAAAGTGCAGGTTCACGAGGAAGTTGCCGGGGGAATCTTGTATAGGTTAATTCTCGATTTTGATGCGGGCCGGTCTATAATTGAGGCAGGCAACAGCGGTAATTATTTATTAAAACCTGTGCTGAGAATTTTATCCCTGGTTCCATCCGGTGGTAATATCCAGGGCGTTGTAGTTCCAGGTTCCGTGCAAACGGCCATCTTTGCAACTGCCGGAACAGATACCATTGCTTCCACGTTGACCGATGCGGTTAATGGCAATTATTTATTTAAAGATATACCTGAAGGTAATTATTCCCTGGTTTTTATTCCGTCGGATACCAGTTACATAACTACTTTGCGAAATGCCGCAGTAATATTGGGGCAGGTAACAACTGTTGATACCGTTATTCTACAACATTAAATGGCTTCATTAGTAAGCATACTAAAAAAGTTCCATTTTGCGTTTGATTGCCGGACTGCACAATTTTACTAAAGAAAGAATGAACCGGGTATAGCGCTAATTTCGCACCGGGATTGGTACTAAATTTGTTTTATGAAAAACATGAAGAAAATGAAATTACATCAGTTGGCTTTTTTTATTATCGCGTTTGGACTTCCATTACTTTCCACTGCACAATCAAACGGTGGTAACGGCCCCGTAACTCCCGTGCGTGTTGGCAGTGTTACGCTCAATATGGGCATAGGGGTTGGTTCACATTACAAAGGCAATTATTACAATTCGGGTTTCGGAACCAAACTGGCAGCAGAATGGGGACTTTGGCAGGCCGGACCTGGTGTGATTACCTTAGGCCCGGAAGTTGGCGGCTCCTTTTCAAGCGGTGGACATTATGAAGATTATAAATCGCGCACAACCATTGTTGCCGCCAGGTCGGCATGGCATTACGGCTGGCAAGTGAAGGGCTTAGATACTTACGGTGGCTTTTCGGCCGGGCTTGGTTTTCATCATTATGAATACAAGAATGATAGTCACTATGATGAGAACGAAGTAATCCCGGTATTCGGTGCATTTATTGGAGCGTCTTATTTTGTTAGCCCCACATTTGGTTTTAATGCGGAGGCGGGCCATGATATTACAAACTTCCAGGTGGGACTGATTTTTAGGCTGAAATAGTTTTAATTTATTCTTGCGAATCCAGTCCCCCATAACTAGGAAAGATTTCCACGTTTTATTAGTCGAATTACCAGATGATATTAGAATATAAGGTCCATGCGAACGTGCATGGACTTTATATTTATGTAAACACTCCACTCTTTAAGGGAAACTGGATACTTTATAAATTCAGTTTTATTTTTCGTCCTGTTTTGGTTGCTTCGTAAATGGCATCTATTATTTTTAGATCTTTCAAGCCTTCTTCCCCGTCAACAGGCACAACAGGTTGCTTGCCCTCAAGGATAATAGCCGCCATTTCTTCCATCTGTACGGTTTGGTGGGTTACATGCGGCTGCGTTAACTCGCCATTATTTGTTTTTGCTTTTATCGGCCCGTAGCCGGTAGAAGGTTGCATTTCGGCAAATCCTTTTTCAGCGTTTAAATAAAAACGGTCGAGCCCGTTCATATTATAGGTCGACAGGCAGGAGGCAACGGCTCCACTCGGGAATCCAAATTGAAACATAATTGTTTCGTCAACGCCCTCTTTAAATTTTACGTTGTCTGTTTTGGTTTCTTCGGCGGTTACCCAAACCGGTTCTTCACCTACCATATAGCGCGCACCATTAACTGCGTAGATGCCAATATCCATCATTGAGCCGCCTCCCGCCAAGGCTTTATTTAACCGCCATTGAGTGGGGTCACCAATCCTGAAGCCGCATAAACCCTGGAAGAACATTATTTTTCCGAGCTCCCCGTCTTTTCTCATTCGTATAATCTCCAGGGTTTTAGGCTCAAAATGCATGCGATAGCCCACCAGCAATTTTACATTCGCTTTTTTACAGGCATCAACCATTTGCTGTCCTTCCTTTGCATTGAGTGCCATGGGCTTTTCGCTAATCGCGTGTTTTCCGGCTTTGGCCACCCGTATTACTCCTTCTTTATGCAGTGCATTGGGTGTAATCACATATACCGCGTCTATATCGGGATTATCTTTTATTGCATCGTAATTTTCGTAGTTGTAACAATTCTTCTCAGGAATATTGTATTTGGCCTGCCATGCTGTAATTTTTGACGGCGTGCCACTGATTACACCTACTAGTTTTGCTTTGGTGCAGGATTGCATGGCATCGGCAACACGGGTGCCATAACCCCCTAGTCCCATAATGGCCACTCTCAGCACCGGTCCATCATAAGGCTCTTCATTAATTTGTCCCGGGGCTGCAGGGTTTCGAAGTGATAAAAACGGGAGTGTAACGAATGGAACGGTGAGCTTTTGTAAAAAGTCGCGACGTGAATTCATAACCGAATGTTTTTGAAGTAGGTGAATGTATCCGTTTGTTTATTTGATTGGCAGAACAAAACATATCCTTTTCAGCATATATAATCCTTCTCCATCTATTTCATGCGGTAGCGGAACTTTTGAAATGATGCAAATAAAAATAACGATTATGAGGGATACAATCCAGATGTTTTTTACTTACCCGGGGGTTTATGGTTGCATGGTTCATGCGCCCGGTTGCCGGATGGCATTTTAAGGCTGCCGTGTTGAGGCAGGTGGTGAGAAATAATATTGGGTCGAACGGACTTAGTTGTCTTCTATCATCGTTACCGCTTTTAATAATATTTTGAGGTAACTCTTTAGGTGGAGATCATCATCAATGTTAACTATTCTTTCCTTATAAAATGATGCCGATACTAATCCTTTTTTATAAAATAATGCCTGGTGGTCGCTGTTTACTTCAATCCAATAGAATCCATTGTCTTTATTGTTGGTATTCTTATAATCTTTTGTGAAGAAAAAAAGCTTTTGCATGCATTGATAAGGTTGGATTAGCTACCTCATCCAAAAACGCATCACCGCCTTTTTAGTTGCAAACCCTTAGTAAATTGCGCGGGAATTTATCATCTTTAAAAAACACCCGGCAATATTTTTTTTATTGAATACGTACGCAATATTTTCTATTACATGAAATGGTACTTCGTGTAAGCGTTGCCGAAATATTTATTGAATGACCTATCTTCGCGGGAGCAACCTGCCAGCCCGGCTTGCCGGCCACACAACAAGAATGTGAATTGTACATGGCAGGTTGAAATGGAGTAACAGGGGTTGATAATAGTCAATAGTTTTTGACCTTCATATTGTCATTTTTTTCTATTACGAACGTTTTATCCTACTAAAGTGGTTTTTCGACTGCCATTAGTGACCGGTCGGTTCGTTACAAAGTGCTGCTTATAGTTTGAAATTTTGGCGGCAAAAGTCCTTGTCGTTATCTGCCGCAGACAACACCTTTTCTTTATTACCTGCCGGAATATTATTAAATTCGAGGTGCTTCGATCGAGCTGGTGCGAAATGGCGGCAAACCAATAAAACGTGTAGCGGCATTTAAAAGGGTATGATATTATTATTGAAAAAGCAGACAACCGGGGATGATGAGATGACTGGATCTCTTGGCATTATAAATGCTTATAAGCGATGAAATCGGACAGTATTATTAGGGAACGATGCATCAACCGTAGTGCTACATGCAACCTCATTGAAATGACGTAATTTTAAAGACATTAGATCTGGAGAGAAAGGTCCGCACACCTGATAAAAGAGCATCAAATATTGCTGAATAATTTGAGTAGGATACAATGAAATTTTTACTATCAATAATATTGTTCATCATTTTGTTTTCTTCTTGCACCCCAAAAAAAGAAAAAAATGAGGATAGTATACCGACATTACTTGACAAACTCAAAACGGGAAATGAAAAGTTTGTAAGCGGTTATCCTGCACATCCCCATGAAACGCTAAAAAGGATAAGAGAGTTAAAGAAAGGTCAGAATCCATTTGTAGTTCTTGTCAGTTGCTCTGATTCACGCATACCCCCGGAGTTGATATTTGATCAGGGATTGGGTGATGTTTTTTCAATACGTACAGCAGGTAATGTAATTGGAGATTATGAATTAGGGAGCATCGAGTACGCGGTTGAGCATCTTCATTGCAAACTGGTAGTGGTATTGGGTCATGAAAACTGTGGCGCTATCCAGGCATATGCAACGTCTGACAGCACCAAACATAACGACGACCATATTCAAAATTTAGTGAACTATATAGCTTCCGAAGAAGAAGAAAAAATTATTCCCGATAGTCTGAAATCGAATATTGACACTTTAGTTAAAGCCAATATCAGGCATGGTGTCCATTTATTAAAGTCATCCACTCCTGTTTTAAAACCGCTTGTTGAAAAGAATGAAATAAAAATCATCGGCGCATATTACGATCTTGACAACGGGAAAGCTTTATTTGACGAATGATGAAAAGGCTGCTCCTCCTTCATGTTTTCTTCCCGACCGGGTAGCAGACTACACCGCAACGGTAAAGACATCCCACCACCCTGCTTCTCCCAACCCAGGTTTCAAGTACATGGCAAAAACATTGCATTTGTCATATATTTTCTCAACTTTTACGGCTACCATTTGTCATCCTCCACCTAAATCCATTTGCAATGAGAAATATGATTGCTTTGCTGGCCGTTGTTTTCGCGGCATTCGGTACACCTT
>DASUFG010000208.1:0-2464 GCA_036274715.1 Agriterribacter sp. | reverse complement strand
CAATGCCTGTTGCTCCGAAATTTTGTCCAATTCTTTGTTAACAGGAAAGTAAACTCCTCTATCCCATACCTGAACCGTTCCCGCACCATAATTGCCCTTTGGTATTTCACCCTCAAAATCAATATAACTTACGGGGTGATCTTCTACCATTACCGCCAGCCGTTTATCGGCAGGGTTCATAGACGGGCCCTTGGGAACCGCCCAACTTTTCAGAACCCCTCCCAACTCCAAACGAAAATCATAATGCAATCTCGATGCATCGTGGCGCTGCACCACAAAACGAAAGCTGTTTTTTTTACCGGCTTTGCCTTTGGGTTCGGGCGTGGCCTTAAAATCTCTTTTTTTATTATAGGTGGTAAGTGCCATCAGGAAGCTTTTCTTTTAGTAGATGTAGCCAGGCTTTCTTTGAGCTGTGCCATAAGATCCCGGCTTTTTGAATGCGCAACGCGCAGTGGTGATGAAGCCAGCTGCTTGCCCCTGGCTTTGGCTTTTATAAGCTTCATCAGTTTGTCTGAATAAGTGTCTTTGTATTTTTTAATATCAAAAGCGGTGGTAAGCTGATTGATCAATTGCACAGCCATCTTCACTTCAGCGGGTTTACTTTTAGTGGCGGGGATATTTATTTCGGAAGCATCCCGTATTTCCTGCTGGAAACGGATTTTATTCAGCATTAAAACATTGCCCATCGGCTTCACAATCACCAGGCTTTCCTGGTTGCGCAGCACATAAGTGCCAAGCCCTGCTTTTCCCGTTTTTTGCAAAGCATCACGCAGCAGTGCATATGCCCTTGCACCTGATTTTTCGGGTTGCAGGTAATAAGGAGTTTCGTAGTACATGCCATCTATCTCTTTTTCATCCACGAAATTATTAATCTCGATCAGCTTTGTTTTTTCAGGACTTGCTTTCTCAAAATCTTCATCTGTAAGGATAACGTAGCGGTCGTCAACCTTATAGCCTTTAATAATATTCTCCCAGGCTACTTCTTTGCCGGTATTGGCATTCACCCGTTTGAACTTAATATTCGCATTGTCTTTTTTGTCGAGCATATCCAGGTCAAGTTCACTGCCTTGCACTGCCGAATATAACTTTACAGGAATGTTAACTAATCCAAACCCGACAGCGCCGGTCCATATGGCTTTCATATATAACTGTTTTATAATGAACATGAAATTTTTGTGCCATCTACCTGGTGTTTCCCATAGGGTAAAAGAAATAGCTGAAATGGCATAACCCGGTAGCCGTATTTGCTGGGTAAGAGGAGGTTTTATGAAATAGAATCGGTTTGTGTGGAAAAAATTCCTCTATTCCCTAATTTCTTTTTTTTCCGTTTGCGCTTAATAGCCCGGGGTACTGCCTGTTTATGTTCATTTGAAATATTTAATCATGGTGTTAACAACTTCAGTCGTATTGCCCTCAAACCGATGACCACCGGGTAAGTTTTCATGGCTATGATATTTAAGGGTAATGTCTTTTATGGGAAACTCAATATCATCTACGCCGGTTATAATAACCGCTTTTTGTACATCCATTTTATTGATTTCGGCCACCACGTCCATATTTCTTTGAGTGTATCCGCCCAGCATGTCGGACCAATGAATTTCAAAATCAGTAGACGGGGATGGGGCAAGGAAAATAACGCTAAGCAATTTCTTTTTAATTACATCCGGGAGATTGTTTACAATAAACGGAAGTACATCTGCACCAAAAGAATACCCGGCTAATACCAACTGTTGGTTTTTTCTTTTGGAGAATTGTTTTTCGAGGTAAGCAGCGATATCTTCGGCCGACTGCCCAGCTGTTTTCTTCTTCCAGAAATATGATTTTGCGTTAAGTGCCGTAACCGCATAGCCACTGTTATTTATGGTATTACACAAACCTGTAGAAAACCCGTTAAAACCTCCATCGCCACTGATATAAAATACAAACGGTTTTTCGGCGTCGGCCGGCCATTCCTTAGTAGAAAAGCCTTCGCTTTGAGCGGAGACTGCTGTCGTCATCAAAGAGATTGCTGTTATCATACAAAATTTGGTGATCATGGTTTCATCACATTGTTGAGCGCCATGGGTAGCTGTAATAAATCAAAGTCGCTGTCGTATACTAAATATTTATTTTCCCATAACGTTGCATATTTTTCTTTAAAGTCCCGCAATCCTTTATATTGTTGAAAACGGCGGATTTTTTCGGCAGCCAATTTAATAAGCTGTTCGGGTGTATTATCTGGCTGAACTATGCCCGACATAGGAGCGAGGCCCATGTTAATATATAGTTTTTTCCGCTCTTTCGCATACTCTGTTAGTTTTACAATAAGTCCATCCATAGCGGCGCCCGGAGCATCGGTGGTTTTTCGTATCAGGTCGTAGGTGCATTCATCTTCCGCATAGTCGGGAATAATGTTGAGAAAAGCTTTAACCGCACCTTCTGCATCGTTAAGCGTAATGATATCCTGTTGCTGCAATTCTTTCTC
>DASUFG010000207.1:0-5805 GCA_036274715.1 Agriterribacter sp. | reverse complement strand
AAAACCAATCCATAAAATAAAAACTAAGCATTTTGACGCCATTGCTTGTGTTTTAACTCATTTCATCTAGAAGGAAGTTATCGCCGCATTTTTTTTCGCCTTTTCTACAGCGTCGCAGCCACCAATGCAAAACACGGGGGGTGTAAACAACATTAAGCCGAATTCGAAGCCTGCACCCTTGGTAGCGCCGAATTCGTTGCCATAAGTAAGGGCAAAGGTTCCATATTGGCTGGGATCCCAGCGTAGGCCTATTTTATATTCCGGAATGGATTTTACCTCACCCGTGGTTCCAAAAACCTCCCCTACGATCCCCCATTCCGGGTGCCAGGGATACCACGCTAAACGGGTTGAATAGGTGAACCCCCAGGCAGTGGTTTCTTCCTGTCCATAATGTCGCGTAACACTTGCCCCGGGCATAATATCCCATGACAGTTTATTGTTGAAAAATGGAAGAGTTACGGGAAAATTCGTCCAATAGGTCTGGAAGGCATCGTCTGTCCTGTTCTCAGCATCAATGGTTCCCGGGAACATTCCGGTTCCTGCTTTAACGGCGGCGCCACCGGTTTTGTTTTTGTTCTCCCAGAACATGTACTTGGCGTAAAGCGAGGCGGAATGCCCATCATCGGTGGTAGCATCGCCATCATCATTGTATGCATAGAGCGCGATGGTAAGTTCCCACTTGGGGAAGAGGGAAAAGGTGTTCATGATCATCGAATTTCGTTGACCAGTTGTTGCGATAATCGTTATGGTACCGTGTTCCTTCGATATCCAGCTATCAGAATTGAACTGCTGGGCATGTACATGATCAGTGAAAACCATCAAATAAAAACAGGCCAGGACAACTTTTAACCCATGAAATTTTGAAAGAATTTTTAATGCCATGATTCAAGCCATTTATATCAACCCAGCGTCACTGTAAATAACGTTGAATTAATTATTTGATATTATTCTTTTCCCATGCCCTGACATTATTGCGGGCGGCATCAAAAAGGCGGATATAATTTCCTTTTCTTATTTTTTCGCTCGTTTCGGGCGTAAGCGCTTTCCACAATGGTGCATACATCTCGTATACTGCCATATAGAATTTTTGATCAGGCGGAGCTACCACATCAGTACCGAATAAGAAACGGTTGGGATATTTATTCATTAAAGCTGCACTGGCCTCGATGGTTTCGGGTCTTGCAATAATGTATTTGGCAACTTCATCCCATGAAATATCAAAGTATACATTTGAAAAAGCAGGATCGTCGAGCATTGCCTTTACAATTTCAATATGGTTCGGCGGCCGTTCAACGTCGTCGGAAGCGGAACCATATCCCACGGGACGTACTATGCGCCCGAGACCGAGATGCGCCCATATAATGGTGGTTTGCGGGTGGCGTTTAAGCAGTGCCTTCATTTGGGTGAGATACACAGGCTCGGTTTTGGGTTTAGCCAGGGGCATATCCATATCATTGTGTAATACCACAACCAAACCTACTTTCCCCGCAAAATCCAGGATGCTATCCAGCGCGGGGTTAGTAAGACTTGCGGTTTCCCCGGCTATTTTGCTGGAAACAAATTCCTTGTGAACAGAGAATTCGCCGATGCCCGAGAAAACGCCCGGGAAAGTTCGCAACACCCGTTCAATATGTTTTGCGGCATACATATCAGCAGGATTAAACCCGGTGATCATTGGATCTAAGCGCGCCTGCTGTTGTGGAGGGAGTGATTTATATTGCATGGCAATATAAGCATCGGTAAAAGAGTAGTAGTATAATTCCGCATCGGATTGCAAATAATAGGTTGGGGCGAAATTGCCTGAATTCTGAAAAGACCACTGCTGCTGTAAGGGAATCCCAAACAAAGTAGATCGCCCCGCTTTATCACCCATGATCTCCAGGAATTTAGCCCCCGTAATGCCCTCCTGGATGTAATTGGTGAGATGAAAATGACTGTCGTTGAAAAGGTAATTGTCGCCCGGCTTGTTGCTTTGCCCCAGCACCGTATTTACAATGATCAACACACTTACCAGCGGTTTATATAAAATCTTCATACCTATTCAATTTTAAGATTTTGACGTTGCTGGTTATCCAACAACAGTTACAGTAATATATCGGTTCCAAAAGTAAAGGTGGTACCGGTTTGCCCTGCGGTGTACAAACCAAATGTTCCACCTGCAGAACTTTTGTAAACATGCATTAACTGGAGATTTACCCTCCAACCCCTGGTTTTGAAAGGATACGCATTAATTCCCCCACCGGCTTCCCAGGGATGTCGCTTAAATTCATCGAAGAAATAAGAATGAACTCCATATATGCATAGCTTTTTGGGAATGATCATGTAGGAGAGCTGAATATCATAACCATAATCATTAATCTCACTATAAGGTGCAGGACCATCAATATTAAACTTTGATAGTTTCCGTGCATGAAATTCGGTTTGCAGCCCAAAACCTTTATACTTCACCCCTATGTCAACATTTACATTGTCAACGTCTGCATTATCCACCGTAACATTGTCCGCCAGCGCGCCGGTTTCAAAAAACAAAACACCGTCCGTCATTCTTACCTGCGTATTATCGGGTGATGGTTGTCCGATGTTATTGAACCGGTCTTCCCTGCTATGGGAATAGGAGGCGCCAAAACGGGTAGCGACCTGCTCGTGATGTTCAATATCGCCAATGCCGCCACGCGGGCCAAATTCCCCGGTGGTGGGCATCCACCAAAGCGTGGCACTTGTTGCAAGATTCCTGGTGAGTTTTGAGGCCTGTATGCCTAATGAACTCAGGTTGTTACCCACCATGACTTTATACCGCAGTTTGGGAAGAACTTCCCCGGTTACCCACATACCATTTGTAAAACCTCCGCGAAGGGACTCTTCACCCATGCTGCGGTCGGTAGAGGAATAAAACGGAAAGGATCCCTGCATCGACCTTACCGAAAGATTGGGACCCACGCCTATAGCCACCTGGGCATACTTGTTGAACTTGTAAGCAATGTTACCATATATAAGCGCCTGCTGCGTGGTGAAAACTGTCCAAACAGTAGCTACATAGGTAAGTTTGGGTGTACCCAGCCACCCCGAAAACCATATCATAGTACGATGCCAGAAGAAATCATTACGACCCACAAACTCCCGGTCTCTTCCGAGGTGATCCTGCCATACCTGGTGCCCCGGCATTTGATTGAGATAGCGGGCGATGGCGTACAAACTAATGTTGAGGGTTCCAGCCCTTGATATAACCATATCAAAACCCCTACCCGGGGTGAATTCACCTGAAGCATAGTTATGATAAGTGGAATCTTTGAGAACCCCCCGTTTCATCATGATCTCTAAATAAGTCGAATCCGGCAGAGGTCCTTGTACCTGGGCAAGTAATACAAAGGGTGCGAAAACTGAAACAAAAACAGAAATAGAGGTAAGTATTTTCCTTAATCCATGCATGAGTAAATGTTTTGATCAATAAAATCTACCTGCGATCATTTTTTGGGTTCTATCAAATAGGGATTCACTTTAAGTTGATCAACCACATAGTCTATTACTTTCTGTGCTTTTACACTGTTACCTGCTGCATCGAGGGGTGGTGATACTACCGCTATTCCAAATTTTCCCGGGCAAACTGCAAGCAAGCCTCCGCCCACTCCACTTTTGGCCGGAAGTCCGGAATTGAAGAACCAAATTCCTGAATCATCGTACAAGCCTGCAGTAGCCATTACAGGCAATGTATACATTACCGTTTGGGGGCTTACCACTTTCTTTTTTGTAACCGGATTTACACCACCATTGGCAAGTGTTGCTGCCATGGTGGCCAGGTCTTTTGCATTTACATTGAGCGCGCATTGTTTGGTATAGATATCGGTAGCCTGTACCGGGTCGAAATACATTCTGCCATAGGCGAGCAGCAAATGAGCGATAGCCTGGTTGCGTAAATTATCGCCTGCTTCACTGATATATACCGGCCCGTTTAAGGTAAGTGGGCGGCCGGCAAAATCGCTGTGCACCTGCACAATGCTTTTCCATTTTGCAGCCGAGTCGGCACCATTAATAAGGCTGGTAGCAGCTATGGCACCCGGGTTCACCAGCGGATTGATTTCTTTACCTTTTTGCAACTCAACGGCAACGATCGAGTTGAAACGCATACCCGTTGCGTCAACTCCAATTTTATCCATTATGGCCTGGGGACCTTGTTCCTCCAGCACTTTCGCCATCGTAAATACTTTTGACACACTTTGTATAGACACCATGGATTGTATGTCGCCCCTGGTATATACCTGTCCATCTACAGTTACCAGCGCAATTCCGAAAATGTTAGGGTCAACGTTCGCCAATTCCTTGATGTAATCGGCATTCTTTCCTTCTTTGAGATCTTTGAATTTGTTGTAGGCTTCGTTCAGCGCTGCTTCGATTTTTTCCTTGCTAAGCGCGCCTGTTTGCGCAAAGCTGTTTGAACAAACAAACAGCAACAACAAAAATAACATGGAGCTGTTTGTGGATATTATCTTTTTCATATTTGGTTGTTTTTTTTTATTGAGTGATAAAAATGCTGTGCAGAAATCCTGTCTTGTTGATTTATAATCGCCAGGATTATGTTTTACCGGGGCCTTTGTTTCGATACATATGGAACGCTCCTGAAAAAATAGGTGCTGTATGTGAATTCATCTTGCTCATCGTTTCTTACTTATTTTACATGCAGCAACAAAAAATATTACATCACGGTAAATTGAACACGGGCCTGGAAGAAATGAACAGCTCCCTGCAAATTATACCGGTCAAGAACCCCATAACCATAAATAAATTCCATCCGCATTATTTTCGTCATATACCAGTTCACCATCGGGGTAATGCGCCAAAACTTTCCACCCTTAATGGATTTATCATCCAGGTCTAAGGTTGAAAACCGCAGCACGCCTTCCCATTCACCCCAGCCTCCTTTAAACACTGATTTTGTGACGGGTACAAAGCCAAAAAGGCTGCCCACTGTTTTATAAGGGCGCCGGGTTTTTGTAAATAAATAGGTTACAACGGCATCTCCACCAAAAAAGCTGTGATCACCAGACTTGCCTGAATAAAATTTGTGTACCATCACCTCCGAACCCACAAGCAGTTTGCCGGTACTGTAATAGATTTCAGCTCCAATATGGCTGGAATGTTCAGCATCGAATGTACCCGTGTTAATGATTTGGGGAGCGGGATTTGATTCAGGCTTCGATTTCAATGCTATTTTCCCGTCATTGGGTTTGCCATAGCGAAGATTGGCAGCTATATGAAGCACTGTATTTTTCTCCGCGTTGTAAAAAGGCAACCAACCCACCCTGGCATCATACTGCCATTCGAAGGTGGAGAATCCCTGGCCTTTTGAAATCAAATCATTGTAATATCCCAGGTTCCAGAATATCCTGGGCTTTGGCAGGTAGCCAAAATATTTTATTCCATCAGCTAAAATCGGGATGACATCCAGTGCCATCTGCCTTTCAGCGGTCCATGGAGAGTGCCCATTCATTACTTTCACCATGGAATATCCTTCCTTGGTGCGTCCAACAAAAATATGCCCAAACAATTCAGGTACGCCAACAGTAACACCCGATTCCCGCACCAACCAGGTTTTCTTATCTCCATCGTACATGTATGCAAACTTCCAGGCAATCATTCTTTTTGTTCTTAACACGCCGCTGCCCAGTATCCGAAAATCCCTTGGTTTGGAGTCTGCGTTCATGGTCAACCCGGCCGAATCCATTTGTTGTTTGAACACTTTGCTTTGGTCGTAAGCCACAAAATCCTGAATGTAACCAAGCCCGATGTTGAAGGTTGAATAAGAACCCTCGA
>DASUFG010000206.1:0-5003 GCA_036274715.1 Agriterribacter sp. | reverse complement strand
ATTTTGTATGGGAAAATCGGCGCCACTTACCACTTTCAGCCAATGCTGCAATTCTTTAGCTGCCCACTGCTCCGATGGCGACGGGTTTTGAGCGAGACAAATTTTATAATTGGTTTTTTGGTTTGAAAAAAGAACGTACTCCTCAGCCGCAGTTTGCTGTGCCTCTACGAATTCCGAAGTTAGAATACAAACAAAAAGAAGAAGCAAAAAACCGCGTTTCATTATCATTATATTTGGTGATGCTGTAAATATCGGGTATTTAAAAAAACATCCCATTATATTCATGTATAAAGGCTAATACAGCCTTTACATATCATGAAGTTTCCCCACAATTGATCGCAGGAAGCTGGTCTTTTACCTGGACAAGCCTGATTTGTTCAGCCCGGATTTAATTTTCATCGAGCGAATGCGAGGAATGAAGATCTTTTTGCTCTTCGGCCTTCCTTGAGATTCTAACATAGAATTTCTTCAGGATCATCAGTTCCTCTTCGGTAAGGTCTTCCACATCAACCAAACGGTTGCTGGCCTTTTCATCGCATGCAATCAGTTCGTTTAACTTAAGGTGAATGGCGGCGGTATCCCTGTTCTGAGATTGCTGTATAATAAAAACCATGAGGAAAGTGATAATGGTAGTGCTGGTATTGATAACCAGTTGCCAGGTATCGGAATAATCAAAAACAGGACCCAGTGCAGCCCAGAGAATAACCAATCCCGCCGCGATGATAAAGGTTGCCGGACTACCGGTTTTACGGGTTATCCACCCGGAAATACGGTTGAAAAAAACAGCAAATTGAGAGTGCTCTTTAGAAGAATGCTGGCTCATTTTTATGACAGTGAAGTCCAGAAATCATGCCAGCTCAATTTGACGCATTCTATTGCCTTCGTGTGTTAAACTACGCAACATTGCTGTGTAATTTCTTCCCCAAAAGTTACTTTTATTTTTGGCTGGTGAACTTATTGAAAGATGAGAGTAGAGAACGGAAGTTCAACTGAAGCTATCTTTTCCAATTGATATCGGTAAGGTTATAAATCTCCTGTATGTCATGCAGTATTTTTTCGAAATCCAGGTTAAGGTCTTTAAGAAAACCTGTCCTTAAGTCAAACACCCAGCCATGCACTATTGGATAGCCGGATTTTATGTATTCCTGCTGCACGCTGGCCAGTTTGATTACATTTACACATTGTTCCTGCACATTCAGTTCTACCAACCTGTCGTACCTTTGTTTCTCGTCGGCAATCGCTTTTAACTCTTCTTTATGCAACCGGTAAACGTCCCTGATATTTCTTAGCCAGGGGTTAAGTATGCCCATATCCACAGGTTGCATAGCTGCTTTAACACCACCGCAATTATAGTGACCGCAAACAATAATATGCTTTACTCCCAGGTAGCGCACACCGTAGTTGATTACCGACATCACATTTAGATCGGTAGCGCACACCAGGTTGGCCACATTGCGATGAACAAATACTTCGCCCGGCTCCAATCCCATAATCTCATTGGCAGGTACACGACTATCACTGCAGCCGATATACAGGTACTCAGGGTTCTGATCCCTGGATAACTTTTCAAAAAAGCCAATATCAAGTGCTTTTTTTGAAGCTACCCATTGCTGGTTGTTCTCAAAAATTTGTTCGTAAGGGGTCATATTCCCGATAATTAATATGATTTAAGAGAAAAAATAATTCCGGTTGTTCAGGTTATTGCAGGTTATGAAATACTTTTTGCACATCCTCATCCTGTTCCAGGCGATCAATCAGCTTAAACACATCCTGCGCCTGGTCTTCAGGCAATTCCACCGTAGTAGTTGGAATCCATTCTACTTCCGCGCTGATAGTGGAAATATTTTTTTCTTCCAGCGCTTTTTGCATATTGCCAAAATCGGTAAACCCACAACGAAGCACCAGCACATCTTCGCCGTTTTCATCTGTGCTTTCCCCAAGTTCCTCAAGTCCAAAATCGATCAGTTCCAATTCCAGGTCCCCGGCATTCAACCCCTGGGGATGTAATTTAAATACGCCCATTTTCTTAAACTGGAAAGCCACACTTCCGCTATTGCCTAACGCGCCATTACCTTTATTAAAATGCGATTTTACATTGGCTACTGTACGCACATGATTGTCGGTTGCTGTTTCCACAAGCACAGCCACGCCATGCGGCGCATATCCTTCGTATAAAATCTCCTCCAAATTATCCATCTCCTTTCCCTGCGCCCTTTTGATAGCTGCTTCAACTCTATCCTTTGGCATATTTACGCTTTTCGCGTTTTGCATGCACCGGCGCAAGGCTGGATTAGTATCGGGATCGGGGCCGCCGGACTTAACGGCTATCGCAATTTCTTTTCCGATACGGCTGAATTGTTTTGCCATGCGGTCCCACCGGGCAAACATGGTCGACTTACGGACTTCAAATATTCTTCCCATTGATATTGACTGATTAACGGTTTAATTAAAGATCACACCCCAGCTTCAGGCAGCCCTGCAAAAAGCGCTTATTCGAGGGCGTAGCGCTGCAAATGTAAGGCAATGGAGTGAATTTGGCAGACGGGAAAGCAGATGTAAGGTTTTGAGGAATTACAATGCTGATCCTCCCGTTCAAAGTGTATGGTATTCTACATTCATCCCGCATCGCTGTTGTTAAAACAGATTATCTTCGAAAGTTACATTCCAGTTCAATTGAAATACATTACACGAACAGTATGGACCTTATCGTTGGTAAGTTTATTTACCGATACCGCCACCGAAATGCTTTACCCGGTAATGCCCATCTATTTGCAATCGATCGGCTTTTCTGTTGTTTTAATCGGCATCCTTGAAGGGGTGGCGGAAGCAACGGCGGGATTGAGCAAAGGCTACTTTGGAAAACGCTCGGATAACTCGTCCAAAAGAGTTCCTTTCGTGCAGTTGGGGTATACTTTAAGCGCCATTTCAAAACCGATGATGGCCATCTTTACCTATCCCCTATGGATTTTCTTTTCCAGAACTTTTGACCGGATTGGAAAGGGTATACGAACCGGCGCAAGGGATGCGATATTATCAGACGAAGCCACACCGGCAACAAAGGGGAAAATATTCGGATTTCACCGATCAATGGACACTCTTGGGGCGGTTTTGGGCCCTGCCCTTGGATTACTCTATCTCTATTTTTATCCTCAACATTACCGGAGTTTGTTTTATATCGCCTTTGTTCCGGGTATGCTGGCCGTGCTCACTTCATTACGACTTAAAGAAAAAAAACCAGGCAATTCAAAAGAAAAAATTAAAACAACCTTGTTCTCATTTCTCGGCTATTGGAAAACCAGCCCGTCCTTGTACAGAAAGCTTGTTACAGGACTCTTAGTGTTTACTCTTTTCAACAGCTCAGATGTGTTTTTATTATTAAAAGCGAAGCTATCGGGTTTGAGCGATACCCAGGTCATTGGACTATATATCTTTTACAATCTTACCTATGCGCTATTCGCTTTTCCCGTAGGCATTGTTGCCGATAAATTGGGACTCAAGCATATGTTTACTATTGGAATTGTTATTTTTTCCATAGTGTATTTTGGGATGGGTTTGTACACCGGCTTTTACACGCTGGCCGCACTGTTTTTCCTGTATGGGATATATGCCGCAGCAACAGAGGGTATATCCAAAGCGTGGATCAGCAATATCTCTCACCCAAAAGACACCGCTACGGCCATAGGCACTTACGCTGGCTTTCAAAGTATCTGCAACATGGCAGCCAGCGCCTTTGCAGGCTTTACCTGGTACTATTTTGGAGCGGGTACCACTTTTATGATTACCGGAATAGCTAGCCTGGTTGTTATATTCTACCTGCTGTTCTTTATTCCTTCACCAAATCACGGGCACGGGAATTGATGCCCGTTGAAATATGGCAAAAGACGATGAAAGCAATTTTGATCCATGTTCATTTTGCGAAAATGGTAAGTGTAAGTGAAACTGACATTGTGGTGAGACAACTGATCTTTTTTGAGAAAAAGTGGAAACCTTTGCCGCTATTTTCTTTACAGCATTTAAACGGATCATGCTATCTTAGCAGCATGGGTGAACTTTCGATGGGCGATGCTATGAAGCAGTTTCTTAAAAAAAGTAAACTGAAAGGAAGTGTGCAGGCATTGCAAATAACGGATATCTGGGGCGAACTGATGGGTAAAACCATTGCACGTTACACCGATAAGATCCAGATCATTAACCGCACTTTATTTATCGCCACTACAGTGGCCCCTCTCAAAAACGAATTGATGTTTCAAAGAGAAAAAATCATTCAACGGGTGAATGAAGCGCTGGGAGAAAACCTGATTACGGAAATAGTGATCCAGTGATCCTATGCCGAATGAATATAGCTATGCAACTGATCTATCGTTTCCTGCTGCTCGAGAATAGTTTCTTTCACGATATCTAAAACAGAAATTACCCCGTAAAACTCATTATTCTTAAATACAGGTAAATAACGGATATTGTGGGCTGTCATGATACTCATACATTCTTCGAGCGTATGCTCAGGAGTGATCCGCGGCAGATGTTGCAGCATAATATCACTTACGGGCGTTTCACCGGATGATTTTCCCAACAATATCACTTTACGGGCATAATCCCTTTCCGTTGCTAACCCGCAATATTTTCCGTTGTTGTCCACAACAATAACAGACCCTATATTTTTTTCCGACATGATCTTCAGGGCCTCCAGTACGGTTATATCCGGAGTAATGGTAACATTGTGATGCCCCTTACGCTGAAAAATGTGTGCAACCGTTCTCATTCATCCAAATTTTAGTTAAAAATCAATTGTGTTATCAAAAGATACGATAATTGTTTGAAATAGGAAAAAATTCAAACAGGCAGACTGAACCTCCAGTTGTTCATAACATGAATTTATGAAATCGATGTATGGCTCTCCAAAACCTGCCCTGCTGCTTGTTCCACCACTTTTATCAAACCGCGAACAAAATAAAATTGTTAACATACAATAACTTCCAGCCCTATAAGTTTAATGTAATAATTAC
>DASUFG010000205.1:0-14924 GCA_036274715.1 Agriterribacter sp. | reverse complement strand
ATTAAAGGCATTGCAGTATGTAAAAGCCTTTAATGGGGTAGTTGTACAGGTTCCGGAAGACAAAAGCATAGGTACCTACGGATTGATGAACGAAGGCATTGTGTCTACCCGGTTGGGTTTACCCGGTAAGCCGGTCATTGCCGAAGAAATGATGGTAGCAAGAGATATAGAGCTGGCAACCTATGCGGGATCAAAACTGCATTTTACGGGTATTACTTCGGGGCGATCGGTTGAAAATATTAAAGATGCCAGGGAAAAAGGCATAGAGGTTAGTTTTTCCGTAACACCCTACCACCTTTTCTTTAGCGATGAAGACATGGTGGATTATGACACTAACCTTAAAGTAAATCCTCCTCTACGTACCCCCGAAAATCGTGCTGCCCTGCTTGAGGCGGTTAAAAATGGCATTGTAGATTGTTTGGCTACACATCATTTTCCGCAGGACTGGGATAATAAAACCTGCGAGTTTGAATATGCCGGTAACGGAATGATTGGATTGGAAACCGCTTTCGGCGTAGCAGGGGCTGTTGGCATAAGCACCGAACGATGGTTGGAACTGAGTTGTATCAATCCACGAAAAATTTTCGCCTTGCCTGCGCCTGTTATAGAGGAAGGGCTTGCGGCAGACCTTTCCTTATTCAATCCTGCAGTAAACTATACTTTCCTGGAAGCGCGCATCCAGTCTAAATCTAAAAATTCCCCCTTTATCGGTAAAGAACTAAAAGGACAGGTAATTGGGATAATTAACGGGGACAAGGTATTTTTGAACACTTGATCTTTCATCAAAACCATAATTATGGAAAATAAACAAACAAACGTAGGACTTACTTACGGGTTAATAGCCGGCTTGGCAGGTGTTATTTTCAGTTTAGTATTATATCTGGGCGGCGCCAAATGGTTTGTGAGCCCTATTGCCTATACCGGGTTATTAATACCTATTATAATCGCTGTGCTTGCTGGTCTTAAGCAAAAAAAGCTGAACGATGGTTTTCTTGAATTCAGGGAGGCCCTAAAAGTGGTGTTTACTGTATTTGTAATTGGAACGGTAATCAGTACCATCTTTAACTATGTGCTGTTTAATTTTATTGATGTACCCTTTCGGGAAGCGCTAACCCAGGAAACAGTTGTAGCATCACAAAAAATGATGCAAAAATTTGGGGCAAGCCAGGACCAGATTGACAAAGCTTCCGAAGATATGATGAAGGGGAATAATTACACGCTGGGTAAGCAATCGCTGGGTTTGGCATTCGCGTGTATTTTCTGGTTTGTGATAAGCCTTATTATATCAGCAATAATAAAAAAGAAAAAACCGGAGTTTCCTACGGTTTCCCAATAATACTGTAATATTTCTCCATGGATGTCAGCATAGTTGTTCCATTGTATAATGAAGAAGAATCATTGCCCGAGTTGTGCGCATGGATACAAAAGGTGATGCTCGAAAATGAGTTTTCTTATGAAATTGTATTGGTAGATGACGGAAGCACAGACAATTCATGGTGCGTAATAGAGCAACTGCGGACCGAATATCCTGGTATAAAGGGAATCAAATTTCAGCGTAACTACGGTAAAAGTGCAGCACTCAATGAAGGCTTTAAGGCGGTACAGGGAGATGTGGTGATTACGATGGATGCAGATTTGCAGGACAGTCCCGATGAAATACCGGCATTGAGAAAGATGATTGTGGAAGATGGATTTGATATGGTAAGTGGCTGGAAGAAGAAGCGGCACGATAACACGGTTACTAAAAATATCCCTTCAAAATTTTTTAATGCGGTAACACGACGAATGTCGCACATTAAACTGCATGACTTCAATTGCGGCTTAAAGTCTTACAAACTGAAGCTGGTTAAGAGCATTGAAGTGTACGGCGAAATGCATCGCTATATCCCGGTGTTGGCAAAGTGGGCGGGGTTTAATAAAATTGGCGAAAAAGTAGTGGAGCACCGGCCACGCAAATATGGAGTTACCAAGTTTGGTTGGGAGCGTTTTGTTAACGGCTTTCTCGACCTGGCCTCTATTATGTTTGTGGGCAGGTTTGGCAAGAAGCCAATGCATTTTTTTGGACTGTGGGGCACGCTCTCTTTTTTTCTTGGCCTTTTAATCAGTATTTATTTGATCGTTAGTAAGTTTATTGATCCCGAAAACGCATTAACCAACCGTCCCGGTTTTTTTATAGCACTTACACTGCTGCTTTTGGGTTCGCAGTTATTTTTGGCGGGATTTATTGGCGAACTGATTGCCCGAAATTCTGCCGAGCGTAACAACTACCTGGTAGAAAAAAAATTAGGCATTTGATCAGGAGGAGGTGCTAATGAAAAGAAAAATTGTCATCATTGGTCCCGCTCACCCTCTCCGCGGTGGCTTAGCCTCTTACGATGAACGGCTGGCCAGGGAGTTTCAGCAAATGGGCTGGGAATCGTCTATTTATACTTTCTCATTACAATATCCCGGTTTTCTTTTCCCCGGAACTACTCAATACTCTACGGAACCTCCACCGGCAAATCTAAATATTCAGGTCCGGATCAATTCCGTGAATCCCTTTAACTGGTGGAGTGTTGGACAGGAACTGAAAAAACTTTCTCCTGAGATTATTGTAGTTCGGTTCTGGCTTCCTTTTATGGGTCCTTGCCTGGGCACGATTTTGAGGAGAGTTAAAAAGAACAGGCATACCAAAGTGGTTTGTATTGCAGATAATATTATACCGCACGAAAAGCGGCCCGGTGATGCGGCATTTACCCGCTTTTTTCTAAAACCTGTGGATGCTTTTATTACGATGAGTGAAAAAGTATTGGGCGATCTGCTCACTATAGAACATCAAAAGCCGGCGCAATTTGTTCCGCATCCATTGTACGATAATTTTGGAGATAAAGTGTCAAAGGCAGCAGCCCGCGAAAAATTACAGCTACCCGTTAACGATCGTATTATTCTTTTCTTTGGATTTATCCGCCACTATAAAGGACTCGATATTTTATTGGATGCCATGAAAATAATAAAAGAAAAAACCAACGCAGAAAAAAGTCCATCTATAAAGCTGCTTGTTGCGGGCGAATTTTACGAAGATGATAAACTCTACCTCCAGCAAATAAAAGATAATCATATCGAAGACGTAGTAATATTGAAAACAGGTTTTATTCCCGACAGTGAAGTGAAATATTATTTATGTGCGACCGATGTGGTAGTTCAGCCCTATCGCAATGCAACCCAAAGCGGGGTAACGCCCCTTGCCTATCATTTTGAGACGCCGATGGTGATTACAAATGTAGGTGGCTTAACCGCAATGGTGCCCGATGGTAAGGTGGGCCTGGTGGCAGAACCGGGTGCAGTTTCTATAGCTGGTAAAGTAATAGAATTTTACGAAAGGGGTGAACAGTATTTCATGCCTGGTTTACTGGAGGAGAAAAAGAAATATACCTGGGGCAATATGGCGAACGCAATCATCAGCGCATATCAAACCACAACAAATGTATCCCGGTCTCCTTTGAGGATTGATGAGCAAAAGTGACATCAATTCATTTCAACTTACATTTGCACATAAAATATATTTGTAATCTAAATGATCTACCGGAGCAAAGCACCATTACGTATTGGCTTAGCAGGAGGCGGAACTGATGTTAGCCCTTACTGCGATTTGTATGGCGGGGCAATTCTTAACGCCACGATTTCATTATATGCGTATGCTAATATTGAACTGCTGGAAAGCAAAGCCATTATATTGCAGGCGGCAGACAGGAAAGAAGAATTACAATATGAGTGGAGTAAAACCCTTCCCGCAGATGGAACGCTTGATTTGGCAAAAGGAGTATACAACCGCATACAGCAAGACTTTGGAATACCTGAAAAAGGATTCAGGTTGCAAACTTTTGTTGATGCGCCTGCCGGGTCCGGCTTGGGTACCTCTTCAACCCTGGTAGTGGCCATCATTGGTGCATTTGCTGAAATGCTGAAACTACCTTTAGGCGAATACGATATTGCGCATTATGCATACGAAATTGAACGGAAGGATCTCAACCTCGCTGGTGGAAGACAGGATCAATATGCCGCAACTTTCGGTGGCGTGAATTATATGGAATTTTATGATGCCGATAAGGTAATTGTGAATCCTTTACGTATAAAATCTGACTATTTAAGAGAGTTGGAGAATAACCTCGTGTTGTATTTCACCGCCACCAGCCGGGAATCTGCCGCCATTATAAAAGAACAGCAACATAATGTGCATCAAAAAAAGGAAAGTTCAATTGAAGCGATGCATCAGTTAAAGGAACAGAGCCGCAGAATGAAGGAGGCATTGTTGAAAGGCAGGCTCAATGAAATTGGAGAGATACTGGATTTTGGATTTTCACAAAAAAGAAAAATGGCGGACAATATTTCCAACGATTCAATTGAGAAAATGTATGAGGCTGCAAAAAGATCAGGGGCTTCAGGTGGCAAAATTTCAGGTGCTGGTGGTGGAGGTTTTATGATATTTTATTGCCCAAACAATACAAGGTATAAAGTAACCGAAAGTTTGCTGCGTTTTGGAGGAGAAGTGAAGTCGTATAACTTCACCAAAAATGGACTTACCACCTGGTCCCCTTAAGCCATGGCGATAACAATTGCATCTTAAAGAAATCTGAAAATAATAACCATGTTGAATACAATTAAAGACCTGGTAAGTGCCTCAATAAAGGTAAAGCAAGACGTGTTGGGAGATGAGAAACTATTGCAAATAGTGGCGGAAGTAGTAGAGGTGATCACCAACACATTCGAAGCGGGCAACAAAGTGTTGTTTTGTGGCAATGGGGGAAGTGCCGCGGATGCCCAGCATTTAGCTGCGGAATTCAGCGGTCGTTTTTATCTTGACAGGGACGCCTTACCCTCGGAAGCCTTGCATGTCAACACCTCTTACTTAACCGCGGTTGCCAATGATTATAGTTATGATGTCATTTATTCCCGGCTTGTAAAAGGATTGGGTAAGAAGGGAGATGTATTGGTGGGTTTATCTACTTCCGGCAATTCAAAAAATATCGTGCTCGCTTTTGAACAAGCGAAGTTGAATGGAATGGTTACCGTTGGTTTTACCGGCGCCGGTGGCGGTAAATTGAAAGCGCTCAGCGACTACCTCCTCAATATTCCATCAACAGATACGCCGCGCATCCAGGAGTCGCACATCTTGCTAGGACATATTATTTGTCAATTGGTAGAAGAAAAATATTTTAAAAACAGGTAAATAACCATTTGCTTCATAACTCCCATTGAACAGCATGCCTGGTATCATTACAGAAGCTATTATTCTTGCAGGAGGACTGGGAACGCGCTTACGGGATGCCGTACCTGATCTTCCCAAATGCATGGCGCCCGTTAAGGAAGTGCCTTTTATTGCATATGTAACCGAACATCTGAAACAACAGGGAGTCCGGCGTTTCATATTCGCGTTGGGCTATAAAAGTGAGGCGTTTGAAACATTTATTCAAAGACATTTTCCCGAGGGCAGCTATGAGCTTTCAATAGAAGATGAACCACTCGGTACCGGTGGTGCCATTCAACTAGCTTGCTCCAGGTCGCAACAGCAAAATGTGGTCATAGCTAATGGGGATACCCTATTTCGCGTGGAACTTGCTGATATAGCTGCTTTTCACCAGCAGCAAAAGGCGGATTGTACGTTGGCATTAAAACCCATGAAAGCATTTAGCCGGTACGGGGCTGTTGAATTGAATGAAGATCAGTCTGTGCTTAATTTTAAAGAAAAGCAATACTTTTCGGAAGGATTAATAAATGGCGGCGTATATATTCTAAACATACCTTCATTCTTGCAAAAAAAAATGCCATTAAAGTTTTCGTTTGAAAAGGATTACCTCGAAAAATATTATGCTGCAAAGAAGATATTTGGCATTGTTCAGGATGAATACTTTATTGATATTGGAATACCTGAAGACTATGAAAGGGCTCAACGGGAATTGGATTTTGAAAAACAATAAAATCCAGCACCGCTTCCAATGTCGTTCCGGTAGGTGGGCACAAATGGTGGATAGCCGCGGTTCTTACTCTTGCCAACCGTTTAATCCATGCTCAAATTTTTAATCCACCTGTCGGCATAATCTCAAATCATAAATACGTAATGCATGTTAGACCTGGGGAAAATAGATAAAACCTGGACCTTGTTTTTAGACCGCGATGGTGTGATCAACTTTGAATCAGTAGGTTCATATATTACACGATGGGAAGATTTCAGGTTTTATGATGGAGTGCTGGAAGCGTTGAAAACTTTTGCCGAAAGATTCGGATGGATATTCATTGTTACCAACCAGCGGGGTGTGAGCAAAGGATTAATGACGGAGCAGGATCTCAATGATATTCACCTTAATATGCTTGGAATGATTGAAGCGAATGGGGGCAGGATAGATAAAATTTATTATTGTATTGATATGGGCAATGAAAGCCCCAACAGGAAACCCAACCCGGGCATGGGGTGGCGGGCGAAAAGGGATTTTCCGGAAATTGATTTTGCGCGTTCCCTGATGGTCGGGAATACCATGAATGATATGATTTTTGGTAAAAAGTTAGGGATGCATACCTTTTTTATATCGTCTAATCGCGCTGCTCCCCAGCTGCCCGATGCCACTACTGATGCTGTTTTCTCATCACTGAAGGAAATTTCGCCGCTGATGATACCTTAAAAAAATATTGAATTATTTGTGGAGGCCCACAATATTGATATTTGTTAACCCCGGTATCCCACGATACAGTTATATTTGCAATACCTTATAAAAATGATAGCAATGAAAAAACATCTTATCAATCTGTTCCCTGTGGTTGTATTCTGCGCCTTGCTTTTTTCCTGTAAAAAAGATGACAATGGAGGGGAACAAAGAGACCCGGACCTGGACTTGCCCGAACTTACAGCAGCTACAATGCCTGGTTATTATGTTGGCCACTATGGGGCAGGTGCTAATACGCCTAATATTGATTATGCTTTTAGATTAATGGACAATTCGGCCCTCGTAGTGTACGATCAGAGTGCGGATACGGTGAATGGCAAGAAAGCCTATGGTACCTGGGAATATAACGCTACTACAAAAAAATTAAAGACATACTATCGCTACAACGATTCCGACGCAAAAGTGTATTCTACTATTGGAGACTTGAAGCACCGTCGTTTTATCGGTACCTGGGGACCTAACCAGGAGACTGCAACCGGTGGAACATATAATGTGAGGTACACAAGCAATTAACAAGAAACATAACCATTCTAAAAAGGTCGCTTTCCTGCAAGGGAGGCGACCTTTTGATTGCTGCCATAAATCGTTACGTGGATAAGTTTCATCAGGTACTGCTCTTGATGGTTTAGTTAATATATTAGGTTTCCTGCCAAACTGACATTTTTTAATACCCTTTTGGTTATCTTTGCCCACTCTAAAGCTAGGTAGTAATATGTTGGATTTGTTGGCTCAAAAAGTACATGACGAGATAAGGCAGGGAGAGGCCTATGCTCCTTTCGTGAACGATGAAACGCCTTATCAAAAAAAATTTTATATAGAAAGCTATGGCTGCCAGATGAATTTTTCTGATAGCGAAATTGTCGCCTCAATACTGAATGATTCAGGGTTTGGCGCTACCAGGAACTTTGCTGAAGCTGACCTGGTGCTGCTTAATACCTGTTCCATACGTGAAAAAGCCGAACAAACCGTTCGTAAGCGACTTACAGAATTCCGTAAAATAAAGACTGAAAAGCCGGGTATGTTGGTAGGAGTTTTGGGATGTATGGCCGAACGCTTAAAGGCCAAATTGCTTGAAGAAGAAAAACTGGTGGATATTGTTGTAGGACCAGACGCCTACAGAAGTCTTCCCGGGCTGATTGAAGAAGCAGAAGGCGGGCAAAAAGCCGTAAATGTATTACTCAGCCGCGAGGAAACCTATGCCGATATTTCACCCGTGCGGTTAAACAGCAATGGAGTTTCTGGTTTTGTTAGTATTATGCGGGGCTGCAACAATATGTGTTCTTTTTGTGTTGTGCCCTTCACTCGTGGAAGGGAAAGAAGCCGGGATGCGTACTCCATTGTAAATGAATGCGCAGATTTGTTTAGTCGCGGTTACAAAGAAGTTACATTGTTGGGACAAAATGTAGACAGCTATTATTTTACGCCCGAAAGGGCTGATCATTCGGCGCAAGGAGCGGGTTCAGTCACATTCGCTTTGCTGCTGGAAATGGTAGCAAATATTTCTCCCGATCTACGCGTTCGTTTTTCCACATCACATCCTAAGGATATTACAGACGATGTACTTCATGTGATGGCTAAATATGAAAATATTTGTAACTATATTCATCTTCCGGTTCAAAGCGGTTCTACCCGCATATTGCAAATGATGAACCGCACCTATACACGGGAATGGTATATGGCGAAAATTGATCGTATACGCAGCATTATACCCGATTGTGGCATCAGCAGCGATATTATTGCGGGCTTTTGTACAGAAACAGAAGAGGATCATCAGGACACACTGACTTTGATGGAATATAGTTCATACGACCTGAGCTATATGTTTTTTTACAGCGAACGCCCCGGAACCCTTGCTCACCGAAGGTATAAGGATGATGTATCCGAAGCGGTAAAGAAAAGAAGGCTACAGGAAATTGTGGACCTGCAGCACCGTTTATCAAGGGAAAGCAATGCGAAAGACCTTGGTAAAACTTTTGAAGTATTAATTGAAGGAGACAGTAAAAAAAGTGAAGCTGATTGGATGGGGAGAAACTCCCAAAATAAAGTGATCATTTTTCCAAAAGGCAGCGGCGGCTATGGCAAAGGCGACTATGTAATGGTAAAGGTGCTGGATTGCACAAAGGCAACATTACTCGGCGAAATGGTATAAAAGATTATTTAGATAAATTAACGAAGACGAAATAATGGATATACAATCGATAAAAAACAGGTTTGGTATCATTGGCAATTCGCCTCCGCTGAGCTACGCACTCCAGGTGGCTGCGCAGGTTGCGAATACGGACCTTACAGTGCTGATATACGGGGAAAGTGGAGTGGGGAAGGAAGTGTTTTCGCAAATCATTCACGCCTTGTCTTCCCGCAAACACAACCCATTTATAGCGGTAAACTGTGGGGCTATTCCGGAAGGCACTATCGATTCGGAATTGTTTGGGCACGAAAAGGGATCGTTTACCGGAGCCGTTGATAGCCGCAAGGGGTATTTTGAAACGGTGAACGGAGGAACCATTTTTTTAGATGAAATCGGGGAGATGCCCCTCGGCACCCAGGCTCGTTTATTGCGGGTGCTGGAAGCAGGAGAGTATATCCGTGTGGGATCATCCAAAGTGCAAAAAACAGATGTTCGCGTAATTGCAGCTACCAATAAAGATTTACTGGAATACACCCATAAGGGCCGGTTCAGGCAAGACCTGTATTACCGGTTAAACACCGTGCCCATACGCGTGCCCGCGCTGAAAGATCGACAGGAAGATGTTATTATACTGTTCAGAAAATTTGCCGCAGATTTTGCGGAACGTTACAAAACTCCTTCGGTGCAGTTGGACGATGAAGCAAAAGACATGTTAATTCACTATTCGTGGCCCGGCAACGTACGGGAGTTGAAAAATATTGCGGAACAGATATCTGTACTCAGTGAAGATAAATTGGTAACGGCAAGGCAACTGAAACAGTTTCTTCCCGAACACAATACCAATAGAATGCCTGTATTGGCAGGGAGTAATGGAAGCGTATCTCATGCCGAATTTGCCAATGAAAGAGAAATATTATACAAACTCTTCTTTGACATGAAGAAAGACGTGACCGAATTGAAAAAGATGTTTGTCGATATTTTGCATAACCCCCAACGGGCTTCGGCAATGACCGCGTATGCCCAGGAATCGTTGCTCAATGACTATCAACCTGCTGAAAGAGAAAAGAGCATGCCAACCCCCGCTTTGGTTCAGCCCACTCAGCCTGTGTTGCTCAACAATAATGATATTTATGACCACGAAGACGTGGAGGAGTCGTTGAATATTATGGACAAAGAAAAAGAGTTGATCGTAAAAGCTTTAAAAAAACACCGTGGAAAACGAAAAGATGCGGCATCGGACCTGGGCATAAGCGAAAGGACTTTATACCGGAAATTGAAAGAATACGACATTAATGAATAATGCGATGCTGAAGCGATTTTTTTTTATTTTTTTTGCAATGGTATCGGTTCAGGCCACCTGCAATTATACTTTTAAAGATGTGAGTATCCCACCCGAAGTAAAAACGGTTAGGGTAAATTATATCGAGAATAGGGCACGTTACGTTAATCCCCAATTAAGCCCGCAACTTACCGAAAGGATACGCCAGAAAATAACCGGGCAAACCCGGCTTATTATTGTAAACAGTGATGATGCACATTACGACGTTGGAGGATATATTACCGATTTTTCGGTAAGCACTTCAGGGGTATCGGGGAAAGAGGCTTCCAGTAACAACCTGAATGTAACTATGCACCTGATTTTCAAAAACCGGCTGGATGAGAAGAAAAATTTCGAATCGGACATTACAAGAAATTTTCCCTTTTCCGCGTCGATCAGTTTTACCGATGCACAAAACGGCCTTATGGATGATATCTTAAAGAATATGTCGGATGATATCTTTAATAAAATATTCTCTAACTGGTAAACGATTGTAACTTCATGGCGATGAATCTCGAAATGGATAATCTGCTCCAAAAATTTTTCCAAAGTGATACATTGGAAAAAACAGATGTTCTTCTAATAGAGCAATTCGTAGAGCAATATCCATTTTATGCGCCCATGCAATACCTGCTGGCTAAGAGGTACAGGCAATTTGATCAGTCGAAATACAACACGCTAATTCCTAAAACAGCTATTTTTTTTAATAATCCACATTGGCTCAATAATCTATTGCAGGCCAGCGAACCAGTAGTAGCAGAAGCTAACATTATTCATCCTGTCCCTGAACCCGAACTCGGGTTAGTTGAAACCCTGCCAAAAAGTACAATTGCTCCGGATGAATACAAGGAAGAGGATGATGGGGTGTCTACAGCTGCTCAACCTGTTGAGGAACAAGTTGACGTTGAGCCGAAGATTGAGCAAGAGGAGCCACTTCTGGTGGAAAACAAAGCTCAGGATGATTCACCATTACCAGAAGCCGGCATTTCTCCTGCAGCAGAGGTAATAGAGATGAGCCCCGGCCAACCGGCAGAAGCTCCGGAACAAGGCTCTTATTTGCCGGAACAAGATGCGGAGGATAATACCCGAACCTCTTTGGTTGATCAGGTTGTAGAGGAAGGTCCTGCTGGCATAACGCCCGTTGTACTACAGGAATCGGAAAAAGAACCCTTCCAACAGGACAATGAAGTTACTTCCGCCGATCAAACTGACGCAGTCCAGTCCGTTGGTTCCCGGGAAGAATCGCCAACAACTCCAACACCCTTAATTAAATTCGAAAATTCGCCTTTGCCGGAGGTGGGTAATTCAGGTATTATACCTTTAGAACCCTATTATACCATTGATTATTTTGCTTCGCAGGGCATAAAACTGGGCAATGACGAGGGTAAGGATAAGCTGAGCAAAAATCTCCGCAGTTTTACCGAGTGGCTTAAAACCATGAAGCGCATTCACCCCGAAAAACTGGAGCAGGAAATGGATATGCAATCTTCTACAGTTATACAGCATATCGCCGAACATTCTAATGACCACGAGGATGTGCTCACAGAGGCTATGGCAGAAGTGTACGCCAGGCAGGGGCTGGTAAAAAAAGCGGCAGAAGTGTACCAGAAATTAAGTTTGCAGAATCCCGATAAAAGAGCTTACTTTGCCGCCAGAATTTCCAAATTAAAAGAAACGTGATATGGCGCTTTTGTTTTTGATATTGATTATAACCTGTAGTGTAGTACTGAGTCTTTTTGTTTTAATTCAAAATCCCAAAGGTGGAGGACTTTCCGGAAGCATTGCCGGCTTCAGTAACCAGTTTATGGGGGTTAAGCAAACAACAGATGTATTGGAAAAGGGTACCTGGATTTTTGCCTCTATCATTGGTGTATTGTGTTTGGTTTCGGTATTGTTCATGAAATCCGGAACCGGAAATGATGGATTTATTAAAGGTATTAACACTAACCAGCAGCAAACACTGCCGGCTACTCCACAACCCCAGCCTCTTCCTGCCCAGGATAGTCCTTTACAAGTGAAACCATAAGTCAATATTTATAGTAATTTTATTAACCCTGTTGTTTACGGCAGGGTTTTTTGTTTCTTTTCTTTTAAAAAATAAGCCTGGAACAATATGTTTAAAAAGGTAACATTGGCAGCTTTGCTTTTTATTCTTATTGTGATCATTTTCTTTGCCTGGAAAATCATAGGACCTGGTACCTCTTTCAATGGAGAAAAATACTTTCTCTATATTAAAACCGGCAGCCAATTTGAGGATGTTATACAAACACTTCAAAAGGATAATGTTGTTAAAAGTCCAGGTGTCTTTTCACTTGTTGCACGCAAATTAGAACTACCCAAAAAGCTAAAAGCCGGTAAATACGAAATAAAAAAAGGAACCAGCATTATAAGCATGGTACGGGCGCTTCGCAACGGAAGGCAATCTCCCATACAGCTGGTGATCACCAAACTCAGGACAAAGGAAGATTTTGCGCGTTTCGCCGGGAGGCAATTGGAATGCGACTCTGCAGCTATCATCAACTACCTGAACAATATTGATTCTTTAAAATACCCAGAATTAGACTCCAGCAACGTAATGACTGCTATAATACCTAATACCTACATTTTTTTTTGGAACACTACTGCTGATAAATTGTTCAGCAAATTGTACAATGAAGAAAACAAATTCTGGGACACCGAAAGGCTAAAAAAAGCAGATAGCCTGGGGCTCACGCCGAAGCAGGTATACATTCTTGCCTCGGTTATAGAAGAAGAAACCAATAAATATGATGAAATGCCGGTGATAGCCAGCGTTTATTTAAACCGGTTAAGCAGGAGAATGCCGCTTGGTGCAGACCCTACTATAAAGTTTGCCACAAGAAATTTCGCCGCTAAAAGGGTAACGTTGAAATTGATCAGTGAAAGTGCAGGCTCACCTTATAATACCTACCGCAATACCGGCTTACCCCCAGGCCCAATTTGCACACCTTCTATTAAAACAATAGATGCTACCCTTAATGCCAAAACTACCAATTACCTTTTTTTCTGTGCAAAGCCCGATTTTTCGGGTTATCATGCCTTTGCGGTAACAGATGCGGAACATTTTAGAAATGCAAGGGCATATCAAAAAGCATTAGACAGCTTAAGAATAAAATAACTATTTTAGATGATATGACAAAGCTCGAACGGATTATTATCACGTCGCGGCCTGTTGCATTTTTAATAGCCAGATCGAAACATTTGATTTTGCCTGGGTTTCAAGGTTTGCCATTGTACGATGTGATATTGTTTTTGCTGCGGCAGATCAGGAAAGAAGGCTTGAATATCAGGGCAGCGGCCATCTCATTTAATATGCTGATGGCTATTCCCCCCTTTCTCATCTTTTTATTTACGCTGGTGCCGTATCTGCCAGGACAAAAGGATTTTATCAATGAGTTGCTTCGATTGATAAGAGATCTTACTCCTAATCGCGATACTTATGTGTGGGTACGGGATTTTATTTCCGATTTTACGAAGCCAAGGAGCGGATTACTCTCGGTGGGTTTTATTACAGCGGGTTTCTTTGCTTCCAATGCCATGCTGGGCATTATGAATTCATTTAACCGCTCACTGCATACCATGTACCGTCAAAAGCGAAATTTTTTGCAGAGCAGGGGAGCAGCGTTACGACTCACTTTTTTTATAGCCATTATTTTTATGGCGGCTATTGTGCTGCTTATCACCCAGGGGAGTGTGTTAAGATATGTTTTGCACTGGATGGGTATTGAAAACGAAACCATTGGCTGGTGGATAAGTTCTTTGAGATGGGTTGTAATTGTAGCTTTAATTTACTATGCCATTGGGTTAATATACCGTTTTGCGCCAGCCGTGCAACAAAAATGGAATATCAATTCTCCAGGAACTATTCTCACCACTTTTTTAATCATCTTTCTTACCATATTATTTAGTTATTGGGTGAATAATTTTGGAACGTATAATAAGGTGTACGGATCTATTGGTACATTAATCATTATCATGTCGTCCTTTTTTTTTAATTCCCTGATTTTGTTAATCGGTTTTGAATTAAACGTAAGCATCAACCATTTAAAGGTGGAAGCCGAATTAAGGCAGGAGGAAGAAGATAATGAACTGTAGTTGACGAATTTTCAGGGTTGTTGAGTTTGTGGGCTAAAGATGGAAATTCCGTTCTAATTATTTAATTTGCCCGGAAAGGGAATAACTGTTCATCAAACAAACAATAGCAATGCCCATTATCGCCCCATCGTTATTAGCCTGTAATTTTTTGAAATTGCAGGAAGAATGTGATTTGCTGAATGAAAGTGAAGCTGACTGGTTTCACCTCGATGTGATGGACGGTCGCTTTGTGCCGAATATTAGTTTTGGGTTTCCGGTTATTGAGAAGATCAGAAAGGCAACCAGCAAACCCTGCGATGTGCATTTAATGATTGAGGAACCGGGCAAATACGCTGCTGATTTTAAATTGGCTGGTGCCGACCATCTCATTGTTCACTATGAGGCATGTCCGCACCTGCATCGTAATATTCAACAAATCAAAAACCTTGGAATGAAAGCCGGGGTTGCAATAAATCCACATACCCCCGTTCAACTACTGCAGGATATTCTTGAAGACGTGGATTTAGTTTGCCTGATGAGCGTCAACCCGGGTTTTGGAGGGCAGGAGTTCATACCCCATAGTTTAGCTAAAATACAGCAGCTTCGTCAACGGATTGACCAGTTGAAACTCAATACGATAATTGAAGTAGATGGTGGTATTAACCTCCGTAATGCCAAAGCAATTACCAAC
>DASUFG010000204.1:0-4308 GCA_036274715.1 Agriterribacter sp. | reverse complement strand
CCATTGGCATTGGCTTTTAAAACGATATTACTGTACTGCTCCGCAGTGGTAAACCTACCCGAATATTTGAGTATGTACTCGAACGATTGCGACCTTTTGCCCGAGCTTTCACCCGTTTTGCCGGGTGAGGCCTCCAAGCTTTGGGCACTCAGCGCTTCCATTACCTCATCGGCAGAAATTTTATAGGCTAGCATGCGGTCCGGCTTTAACCAAATACGCATGGCATATTCGCGGTTGCCCAAAATATCGGCATATCCCACCCCATCCACGCGTTTCAGTTCGGGCAGTATGTTGATATCGGCATAGTTAAACAGGAATTTTTGATCGGTTTTTTCATCATTGCTGTACAGGTTAATATACAGCAGCATGTTGGGCTCTTCGCGGCTGATTTTTACGCCTTCGCGAACCACCAACGGCGGCAATTTATTAACCACCGATGCCACCCGGTTTTGCACGTTTAACGAGGCCTGGTTGGGATCGGTACCCAGGTTAAAAACAGCTTGTATGCTGGCCTCACCATCGTTGCCCGCATCGGAGGCCATGTATTTCATGCCGGGCACGCCGTTGAGTGCTCTTTCGAGCGGAATAACAACCGATTTAATGAGGAGCTCATTATTGGCACCCGGGTACTCTGCCGTTATGGTTACTTTGGGAGGGGAAATAGAAGGAAACTGGGTTACCGGTAAATGGGTAATGGCCAATATGCCAAGAAACAAAATAATGAGAGATATGACAATAGAAAGGACCGGCCTTTTTATAAATTTACTAAACATGTAATTGGCTTGAGTTGATAGGGTACCTATTCTGCTTTTAATTTCAAACGGCTCATTACCTGCACCGGATCCTGGAATGCGTAGGTAATTTTATCGTCGTCGCGAACCCTCTGCACACCCTCCAATAATATTTTATCGGTGGCGGCCAATCCACTGCTCACCAGATACAAGTCGGGCAATTGCCCGCCGATGGTAATCTCCCTCGACTTGGCCCGGTTTTGGCCGTCTACCACAAAAACGTATACCTTATCCTGCAGTTCATATGTGGCCTTTTGAGGAATAATCAAGGCATTTTTAAATGGTACCACCATTTGCACTTTGGCGGTTTGCCCGTGCCGCAACAAGCGCTCGGGGTTGGGGAAAGTGGCGCGGAAAGAAATATTGCCTGTTTCGTTGTTGAATTCACCTTCAATCGTTTCTATCTTACCCGGATACCTGAATGTAGCATTGTTTGCCATCAACAGGCTTACCTGTTTCCTGGCTCCGGTTTTGGCAGCTGTCATATAGTCGAGGTACTCCGGTTCCGACACATTGAAATAGGCAAAAACCTGGCTATTGTCCGACAGGGTGGTGAGCAATTCCCCCTCTTCCACCAGGCTACCCTGTTTTAACGGAAGGCGGTCAATAATACCGTTAAAGGGAGCGCGTATTTCGGTGAAGTCAAGGTGGGTTTGGGCCAACTGCAGCTCTGCCCTGGATTGATCGAGCCTGGCATTTGCGAGGGCGAGCTCGTTTTTCGAAACCACATTTTTATCGGCTAACACCTGGGTATTCTGCACTTCAATTTCGGCCGCATTAACTTCCGCTTTAGCCTTCATTAATTCGGCTTCGTAAATTTTGGGCATGATGCGAAACATCAACTGCCCGGCTTTTACAAACTGACCTTCGTCCACATAAATATTTTGCAGGAAGCCTTTTTCCTGGCTGCGCAATTCAATGTTTCGGACAGAACGAATTTGGGACACATATTCCCTGGTAAAAGAAGTATCCATGGTAAGGGGACTGGTAACGGCGAACCGGGATACAACTTCTTGTTTTTCTTTTTTTGAGCTACAATTGGTGGCGCACAACGAGGCGAAAAGGCCCAGTGCCATGAGCGTTTTGTTCATCATAAATTGCTTTCTTAATTAAATGGGATGATTCTTCTTAAAAAACTTTTACAGTTTTCTGGATCAATCCTGCAGTGGGTTTACAGGATGATTTTTATATTCAACGATATTTTGTTTTTAAGACCGTCTTTCCATATTCCCCGATGATCGGCTTTTTTTGTTACATAATTGATTTGGCAAATTGTCGCCTTAGCCCCTGGCAAACGGGGCCATAGCTTTGCATGCAAACTGCCAGGCGCACCTTACCGCGATTCCTTCATCACAGCGCTGCCGGCAAATTCGTGATACCGTTATCCACTTTGTTTTTGATTCTTTTTTTATGAGTAAGGTGAGGCGTAACGCCCGCATCAACGCTTTTTATACCCCATAGAAAAAGAGCTGTGGTTATCATAAATTTATTGACCGGCAAAGAAAAGAAAATGCAATAGCAGTTCAAACAGCTTGTGGTTACAATAACAATTCATTACCCAAAAAGTATTATACAGCTTTGGATTGGTAAGGAGCGGAAGTAAGATTGTATCACTTACCTTGACAACAATTTCTCACGGTACGGGTATTGGGCTCCGTTGCTTTAACCCGGGAAAGATTGGAAAGAGAATCCCTTTAAAATGCGAATTTACAATTGAACTTAACGCCGTTCGTCATTTACACTCCCACCTTTCTAACGGCACGCGGCGCCACCTTCGTCCACGACTTAAAGGCTTTTCTGAATGCGGTAGGGTTTGAGTATCCCAGGATATCTGAAACTTCCGATATTTTTATCGCATGGTTTTGCATCAACCGGAAAGCAATATCCTTTCTTATTTCACCGGCAACATCGCGAAAAGTAGTCTGCTCCTGCATCAGCTTTCGTTGCAGGCTGCGGGGCGTCATATCTAATGCTGATGCAGCTTCTTCAACAGAAGGTATCCTCCCCTTAAATTGCATGAACAATACCTGTTTCAACTTTTCTTCGGTAGTGTTGGTTGCCAGCAGCGCCTGCTTTTCAGCCACCATTGAGTTGAAGCGTTCAAACATAGATTGATCGCTGGTGAGTATGGGTGTAGCTACGTCTCTTTTATCTAAAATGATCCGGTTCATCTCCTGGTTAAAACGTATGTCACAGCCAAAAAACTTTTGATATGCCGAAATTTCCCTCTTTGGGTAGGCCAGGTCTATTCTTAATGGAACGATGCGCTTACCTGTAAGGGCCGCGGATGTGTTGATGGTGGATGCCAATAAAAAATCATTCGCATGCCTTGCCGGTTCGGGATGATTCATCAGCCACATCTTATTTTGTTCTATTTCAAGAACGGCCACATCATTGATTGTGTACCGGTATGAAACCATTGGCGATACCATGTGGCCATACCTGCCTAACATTTGCAACGCCTGGTCAAGATCTTTACAACTTTGGATCAAAAAGCCAACCATGCCGTGAAGTAGTTTTGGCGTGCCGATACCTACATGCAAGCCGATCAATGGATCGCCGGTGAGCTTTAAAAGTGGAACCCAGATCAACGCTGCTTTTTCCCATTCAACCATTTTTTCTGAGTCGCCCATTTCATCAGCATTGATATGCGACATCTGGCAAAGTGTATCAAATGCCGCCCCGGGTGAAGTAGCTGTTTGAAAGATGGTGCGTATGATTGTTCCCTGTAAGCCCATGGCGCAAAATATCTCATTTTAGGAATAAAAGATGCCTTTTTCTGCCAGCAAAACGAAGGTTCTTTGTATTCTAAATTACAAATATTATGAACACACGTAAAAGCATGATTTTAAAAAAATGGGTGTTGGGCAACCTGGTCGTTTACCCGGGATTATTAGGCATTTTGCACCCGCTGGTTGCGCACGGGTTTACCGGCGATCATGATAAACTGTTGACAACGCCCCAGTTTATCATGCATACAATTTCTATTTTCATTTTTGTTTTTTTTCTTGCCGTTACGAGAAACAAAACATTTGAAATAGTAGGGAAAAAGAAAACCCTGTCAGACACCTGGCCCTTTCTTTTCTTTACGCCATGGGTGTTCTGGCTGGGTTACTATACCTTGTTCGTGCCGTTCGATATTCTTTTTATGTTCCTGTCGATCGGCATCATCAACGCCATACAACTAAGGCCGTTCGTCAAATCTCCGGCAAAATGGATATGGCAATGTATACTTGGTTATTTGCTGGCGGCCGTTGCAGGTATTTTGATTGGACTGGGCGCTTATCTCAGGTATTACAAAGACTTCCAGGGCCTCTCCAGGGATCTTGCTACCTGGACATCTATCAGTATTCCCGCGGCCTTCGTTGTTGCTTACTACTTCAGGTATATCCTGGGTAAGCAGATCGGGAGCGAACACGGCCGGGACATGATTCCCAAACCAAACCGCATTTCTAAAAGGTTGCGTATAAACCTCCAATCATTAAATCAATAAAATATTACGCATGAAATACAAAAC